>NZ_JBDJLM010000001.1:0-243947 GCF_039673365.1 Pseudomonas sp. TWI923
GTGGATTACTTAAATTCCGCCCAAAACCCCCCCCCCACATTAATTGTGACCCCTGGGGGGTGGGCTATTCCCCGCGAAAGGGCCCCGGTGGGGCCCCAATTCACGGGATCAGCCGTTGGAACAACCGTTACCCATCACGCGGTATTCGAGAATGTGCTTCTGGCCCTGGGAGTCCTCGTAAGTCATACGGGCCGGCACCACTTCGCAGACATTGGGCACTTCGCTCATGGAAATAACGCGGGCGATGTCCAGGTGCTGCGAATAACTGTACTGTTCAACCGGAATCTGCTCGGCATCTTTTGCCTCGCCGGCCAGTGCCGCGCCGCAAAGACTGCCAAGTACCAATACCAGTAAAGCTTTCATTTTCTATTTACCTGTCTAAGGTCGTGAGGGGGCACGCGGCGCTTGTGGCGCCGCGAGTACAACGGTTGTTCAACTATCAGGATGAGGTGCGGATCAACTTTGCCTTCGTGGGGGCTGTAACCAGAAGTTAATCGCGTTGCCGTTGCTGGCGAGTTGAATTTTAGGAGGGTGGCCGCGGCCGAAACAGAGGGGGTTTTGATAAAGTCTTTTGACAGAATCTGTAACAATCCCTTGGCGGAATGCTCCGATTTTTCTCGAGGATGGCTGTATGCCATGAGTTAGAGCGGTCGGGCCTGATGGGGCGGGCATCGGTGGGGCGCGTTACTACCAACGTCGAATGGCTTTTGCCGCTCTGGTACAGTTACAAACGGTTCCATACAAAAACAACTATTACACCGAGGTAACACAGATGAGTGCGGCTCCACTGTATCCCGTTCGTCCCGAGGTTGCGGCCACTACCCTGACCGACGAGGCCACCTACAAGGCCATGTACCAGCAGTCTGTGATCAACCCGGACGGCTTCTGGCGCGAGCAGGCCCAGCGCCTGGACTGGATCAAGCCCTTCACCAAGGTCAAGCAGACCTCGTTCGACGATCACCATGTCGATATCAAGTGGTTCGCCGACGGCACTCTGAACGTTTCCTCCAACTGCCTGGACCGCCACCTCGAAGAGCGCGGCGACCAGCTGGCGATCATCTGGGAGGGCGACGACCCTTCCGAGCACCGCAACATTACCTACCGCGAGCTTCACGAGCAGGTCTGCAAGTTCGCCAACGCCCTGCGTGGCCAGGACGTGCACCGTGGTGACGTGGTCACCATCTATATGCCGATGATTCCCGAGGCGGTGGTGGCCATGCTGGCCTGTGCCCGTATCGGCGCGATCCACTCGGTGGTGTTCGGTGGCTTCTCGCCGGAGGCCCTGGCCGGGCGCATCATCGACTGCAAGTCGAAAGTGGTGATCACCGCCGACGAGGGTGTGCGCGGCGGTCGTCGTACCCCGCTCAAGGGCAACGTCGACCTGGCCCTGACCAACCCTGAAACCAGCAGCGTGCAGAAGATCATCGTGTGCAAGCGCACCGGCGGCGACATCGCCTGGCACCAGCACCGCGACATCTGGTACGAGGACCTGATGAAGGTCGCCTCCAGCCACTGCGCGCCGAAGGAGATGGGTGCCGAAGAGGCGCTGTTCATCCTTTATACCTCTGGCTCCACCGGCAAGCCGAAGGGTGTGCTGCACACCACCGGTGGCTACCTGGTGTATGCCGCGCTGACCCATGAGCGGGTGTTCGACTACCGCCCGGGTGAGGTGTACTGGTGCACCGCCGACGTGGGCTGGGTGACTGGCCACAGCTATATCGTCTATGGCCCGCTGGCCAATGGCGCCACCACGCTGTTGTTCGAGGGTGTACCGAACTACCCGGACATCACCCGCGTGTCGAAGATCGTCGACAAGCACAAGGTCAACATCCTCTACACCGCGCCGACCGCGATCCGCGCCATGATGGCCGAGGGCGAAGCCGCCGTGGCCGGCGCCGATGGTTCCAGCCTGCGTCTGTTGGGTTCGGTGGGCGAGCCAATCAACCCGGAGGCCTGGAACTGGTACTACAAGACCGTCGGCAAGCAGCGCTGCCCGATCGTCGACACCTGGTGGCAGACGGAGACCGGTGGTGTGCTGATCAGCCCGTTGCCGGGCGCTACCGCGCTCAAGCCGGGTTCGGCGACTCGCCCATTCTTCGGCGTGGTGCCAGCCCTGGTGGACAACCTGGGCAACCTGATCGATGGCGCGGCCGAAGGCAATCTGGTGATTCTCGATTCGTGGCCGGGCCAGTCGCGTTCGCTGTATGGCGACCACGACCGCTTTGTCGACACCTACTTCAAAACCTTCCGTGGCATGTACTTCACCGGTGACGGCGCCCGTCGCGACGAGGACGGCTACTACTGGATCACCGGCCGTGTGGATGACGTGCTGAACGTGTCCGGCCACCGCATGGGCACTGCCGAGATCGAAAGCGCAATGGTTGCCCACCCGAAAGTGGCCGAGGCTGCGGTGGTGGGTGTGCCGCACGACATCAAGGGGCAGGGCATCTATGTCTATGTCACCCTCAACGCTGGCGAGGAATCGAGCGAGCAACTGCGCCTGGAGCTGAAGAACTGGGTGCGCAAGGAGATCGGCCCGATCGCTTCGCCGGACGTGATCCAGTGGGCGCCGGGGCTGCCGAAAACCCGCTCGGGCAAGATCATGCGCCGCATCCTGCGCAAGATTGCCACGGCCGAGTACGACGCGCTGGGTGATATCTCCACCCTGGCCGACCCGGGTGTGGTGCAGCACCTGATCGATACCCACAAGGCGATGAGCCTGGCTTCGGCCTGATCTGCCTGATCGCGGGCTTGCCCCGCGATTGCCTCCCATCAAAGCAAACCCCGCCGGGCAACCGGCGGGGTTTTTGCTTTACTGAATGGACTGTTACCCGACATTCATCGGTAACCGTGCCTGTAGGTGGTTTCGCACAGAAATGGGGCTTGAGGAAACAATCTGTGGCCTATCGCGGTGCGATCTTTCAGCCATTTCATGCACCGTGGCACGCTGCACTTGCCGGAATACAAGGGTTTGCCAATAATAGGCGCGCTTATTGCTTTGGATATAGGTTATTTCTCTTTTGCTCTTGCATAATCAGCGAGAGCTGTCAATATCGCCCGCCGCGGTTTCAAGCGCTTCTGTAACTAGTTGTCGCTTTGAAGAAATATCGACTACCGGGCTGTCGCTAAAATGCCACTCACTCGCTCGTGGTCTGCGACCTTGGTCGAAACCTGCGCGGCTCGCGTTGTACCCATTCGCATATCGGGCAGCCGTTACACCTGCCTTGTATTGCCCCGTACCGATGGAGTTACCTGATGAAGAAGCTTGCACTGCTTGGCGCCCTGGCGCTTTCCGTGTTTTCCCTGGTATCGCAGGCCGATGAGAAGCCGTTGAAGATCGGTATCGAGGCCGCCTACCCACCCTTCGCCTTCAAGCAACCCGACGGCAGCATCGCCGGCTTCGACTACGACATCGGCAACGCCCTGTGCGAAGAGATGAAAGCCAAGTGCACCTGGGTCGAGCAGGAATTCGATGGCCTGATCCCGGCGCTGAAAGTGCGCAAGATCGACGCCATCCTGTCGTCCATGTCGATCACTGACGATCGCAAGAAGTCGGTTGACTTCACCAAACGCTACTACCTCACCCCGGCTCGCCTGGTGATGAAGGAAGGTACGGCCGTCAGCGAAAGCCTGGACGAGCTCAAGGGCAAGAAAATCGGTGTGCAGCGCGGTTCGATTCACGACCGCTTCGCCAAGGAAGTCCTGGCTGCGAAAGGCGCCACCGTCGTGCCTTACGGCACCCAGAACGAAATCTACCTGGACGTCGCGGCCGGTCGCCTCGACGGCACCGTGGCCGATGCCACCCTGCTCGAAGACGGCTTCCTGAAAACCGACGCTGGCAAGGGCTTCGCCTTCGTCGGCCCGGCATTCACCGACTCCAAGTACTTCGGTGACGGTATCGGTATCGCCGTGCGCAAGGGCGACAAGGAAAACGCCGACCGTCTCAATGCGGCCATCGACGCTATCCGCAAGAACGGCAAGTACAAAGAGATCGAGAAGAAGTACTTCAACTTCGACATCTACGGCCCTGACGCTCAGTAAGACGTAGGGTTTCACCTGTGCAATGGTGCAAACAGCAGAATCTCTGAGGTTTGCACCATTTTTCATTCCCAAGCCCTGAGGAATTGCAATCATGTTGAAAGGCTATGGGGCAGTCATCCTCGATGGGGCGTGGCTGACGCTGCAGCTCGCCCTTTCGTCGATGGCCCTGGCCATCGTCCTCGGCCTGATCGGTGTGGCGCTGCGCTTGTCGCCGGTGCGCTGGTTGGCCTGGCTGGGTGACCTTTATTCCACGGTGATCCGTGGTATCCCTGACCTGGTGTTGATCCTGCTGATCTTCTACGGCGGCCAGGACCTGCTCAATCGGCTGGCACCGCTGCTGGGCTATGACGACTACATCGACCTGAACCCGCTGGTGGCCGGTATCGGTACCCTGGGCTTCATCTTCGGGGCCTACCTGTCGGAAACCTTCCGCGGCGCCTTCCTGGGCATCCCCAAGGGGCAGGCCGAGGCCGGTGCGGCGTATGGCATGAGCAACCTGCAGGTGTTCTTCCGCATCATGGTGCCGCAGATGATCCGTCTGGCGATCCCGGGTTTCACCAACAACTGGCTGGTGCTGACCAAGGCGACCGCGCTGATTTCGGTGGTCGGCCTGCAGGACATGATGTTCAAGGCCAAGCAGGCGGCCGATGCCACCCGCGAACCCTTCACCTTCTTCCTGGCGGTGGCGGCGCTGTACCTGGTATTGACCAGTGTCTCGCTGCTGGCGCTGAAGTACCTCGAGAAGCGCTACTCGGTTGGCGTCAAGGTGGTTGAACTATGATCTTTGACTACAACGTCATCTGGGAAGCCATGCCGCTGTACCTGGGCGGCCTGTTGACCACGCTGAAGCTGCTGGCGCTGTCGCTGCTGTTCGGCCTGCTGGCGGCCATCCCGCTGGGCTTGATGCGGGTTTCGAAACAACCGGTGGTGAACATGACCGCCTGGCTGTACACCTACGTCATTCGCGGCACGCCGATGCTGGTGCAGCTGTTCCTGATCTACTACGGCCTGGCCCAGTTCGAGGCGGTGCGCGAGAGCTTCCTGTGGCCATGGCTGTCCAGTGCGACCTTCTGCGCCTGCCTGGCGTTCGCCATCAACACCAGCGCCTACACCGCCGAGATCATCGCCGGCAGCCTCAAGGCCACGCCCCATGGCGAGATCGAGGCCGCCAAGGCGATCGGCATGTCGCGCTTCAAGATGTACCGTCGCATCCTGCTGCCGTCGGCGCTGCGCCGGGCGTTGCCGCAGTACAGCAACGAGGTGATCATGATGCTGCAGACCACCAGCCTGGCGTCGATCGTCACCCTGATCGACATCACCGGTGCTGCGCGCACGGTCAATGCCCAGTATTACCTGCCTTTCGAGGCCTACATCACGGCGGGCGTGTTCTACCTGTGCCTGACCTTCATCCTGGTGCGCCTGTTCAAGATGGCCGAACGCCGCTGGCTCGGCTACCTGGCGCCGCGCAAGCACTGACCGCTCTGTGAGAACCGACAGCATGTACAAACTTCAAATCCAAGACCTGCACAAGCGCTACGGCAGCCACGAGGTGCTCAAGGGCATCTCCCTCGAAGCCAAGGCAGGCGACGTGATCAGCATCATCGGCTCCAGTGGCTCGGGCAAATCGACCTTCCTGCGTTGCATCAACATGCTCGAGCAGCCCCATGCCGGGCGGATCCTGCTCAACAATGAAGAGCTCAAGCTGGTGGCCGGCAAGGACGGCGCGCTCAAGGCCGCCGACCCGAAACAGTTGCAGCGCATGCGTTCGCGGCTGTCGATGGTGTTCCAGCACTTCAACCTGTGGTCGCACATGACTGCGTTGGAGAACGTCATCGAGGCCCCGGTGCACGTGCTGGGGGTGAACAAGAAGGAAGCGCTGGAAAAGGCCGAGCACTACCTGAACAAGGTCGGTGTCGCTCATCGCAAGGACGCATTCCCCGGGCACATGTCCGGCGGCGAGCAGCAGCGTGTGGCCATCGCCCGCGCCCTGGCCATGGAACCCGAGGTCATGCTGTTCGACGAGCCGACCTCGGCATTGGACCCTGAGCTGGTGGGCGATGTGCTCAAGGTGATGCAGTCGCTGGCCCAGGAAGGCCGCACCATGGTGGTGGTCACCCACGAGATGGGCTTTGCCCGGGAAGTCTCCAACCAGCTGGTGTTCCTGCACAAAGGCCTGGTGGAAGAGCGCGGCTGCCCGCGTGAAGTGCTGGTCAATCCGCAGTCCGAGCGACTCAAGCAGTTCCTCTCCGGCAGCCTGAAGTAAAGGCTGCACTTTGCACCATAATGGGGCATGCTGCGCAACGCGCGCGGCATGCCTTGGCGCCACGAGCGCGAACCTTCCCCTCCAGGTTTCGGACCACGCCCTATGACCACCCAGCGAATCGGATTTCTCATCTGGCCCAGCACCAAGCCGCTGACCCTGGCGTTGGCCGACGAGGTGTTGCAGGTGGCCCAGCGGGTGCATCCGGAGGTGGTCTACGAGCTGGTCTATTTGCAGGCCGAAGCCGGGCAGGAGGGCGCCTGGCGCCTGCCGGGCGAGGCCTGGAACGGCCGCCTGGAAGGTTGCCAGAAGTTGTTCCTGCTGGCCGACGAACCGCCGGCTGCGATCAGCTCGGCGCTGTCGGCTGCGCTCAAGCAGCTGGCGCGTAGTGGCTGCATGGTCGGTGGCCTGTCCGCCGGGGTCTATCCGCTGGCGGCGATGGGGCTGCTCGATGGTTACCGCGCTGCGGTGCACTGGCGCTGGCAGGACGATTTTGCCGAGCGGTTCCCCAAGGTGATCGCCACCAGCCACCTGTTCGACTGGGATCGGGACCGCCTGACCGCCTGTGGCGGCATGGCGGTGACCGACCTGTTGCTGGCGGTGCTGGCGCGTGACCACGGCGCCGAACTGGCCGGTGCGGTCTCCGAAGAGTTGGTGGTCGAACGCATTCGTGAAGGGGGGGAGCGCCAGCGTATTCCGCTGCAGAACCGCCTGGGTTCCAGCCATCCGAAGCTCACCCAGGCGGTGCTGCTGATGGAGGCCAATATCGAAGAGCCGCTGACCACCGACGAGATTGCCCAGCATGTGTGCGTGTCCCGTCGCCAGTTGGAGCGGATCTTCAAGCAGTACCTCAACAGGGTGCCCAGCCAGTATTACCTGGAGCTGCGCCTGAACAAGGCGCGTCAGATGCTGATGCAGACCAGCAAGTCGATCATCCAGATTGGCCTGTCATGCGGGTTCTCCTCCGGGCCGCATTTCTCCAGTGCGTACCGCAACTTCTTTGGCGCCACGCCGCGTGAAGACCGCAACCAGCGGCGCAGCAGCAGCCCGTTCGAACTCAGCTCGGCGCCGGCCGAAAAGGGCTGATTTCTGTATTGCCTGTGTCGGCGCCTTCGCGGGTAAACCCGCTCCCACAGGGATCGCACAGGCTTCGAATGCTGCGCAGGCTCCGTGGGAGCGGGTTTACCCGCGAAAGGGCCGGCGCAGGTGAGTCGCCTTTGTTGATGTGAACACCCGTTCACCCATTCCCCCTCTGCCGTTACACTGCGCGATTGCGACACTGTTTGTCGCATTGCCGAAAACCTGCTGAAAACAGGGTTTTGCGCTGTAACAAGTTGTCGCCTGGCAGCAAGGACAGGCGCCGATCAGTCCTTACAATCCCCCCATCGCTCGCCACTTCCAGGCCAGCGTTCCTCTTCAGGAGACTCAGATGTCCGTTGAGCAAGCCCCGGTGCAACGTGCCGATTTCGACCAGGTCATGGTTCCCAACTATTCTCCGGCGGCCTTCATTCCTGTGCGAGGCGAGGGCTCCCGAGTCTGGGACCAGTCGGGTCGCGAACTGATCGACTTCGCCGGCGGTATCGCCGTCAACGCCCTGGGCCACTGCCATCCGGCGCTGGTCAAGGCGCTGACCGAACAGGCCAACACCCTCTGGCACGTCTCCAACGTATTCACCAACGAGCCGGCCCTGCGCCTGGCGCACAAGCTGGTGGACGCGACCTTTGCCGAGCGTGCGTTCTTCTGCAACTCCGGCGCCGAAGCCAACGAGGCCGCCTTCAAGCTGGCCCGTCGCGTCGCCCATGACCGTTTCGGCCCGGAAAAGCACGAAATCATCGCCACGGTTAACAGCTTCCACGGCCGTACCCTGTTCACTGTCAGCGTCGGTGGCCAGCCCAAGTACTCCGACGGCTTTGGCCCGAAGATCACCGGCATCAGCCACGTGGCCTACAACGACCTGGACGCGCTGAAGGCGCAGATTTCCGACAAGACCTGCGCCGTGGTGATCGAGCCGATCCAGGGCGAGAGCGGCGTGGTTCCGGCCGACAAGGCGTACCTGGAAGGCGCCCGCAAGCTGTGTGAAGAACACAATGCTCTGCTGATCTTCGACGAAGTGCAGACCGGCGTCGGCCGCACCGGCTCGCTGTATGCCTACCAGCATTACGGCGTCACCCCGGACATCCTCACCAGCGCCAAGAGCCTGGGCGGCGGCTTCCCGATCGGCGCCATGCTGACCACCAGCGAGATTGCCAAGCACCTGGCCGTCGGCACCCACGGCACCACCTACGGCGGCAACCCGCTGGGCTGCGCCGTCGCCTGTGCAGTGCTGGACGTGATCAACACCCCGCAAACGCTGGCGGGCATCAAGGCCAAGCACGAGCGCTTCAAGACCCGCCTGGAAAAGATCGGCCAGCAATCCGGCCTGTTCACCCAGGTGCGTGGCGTCGGGCTGTTGCTCGGCTGCGTGCTCAGCGACGCCTGGAAAGGCAAGGCCAAGGACATCCTCAACGCCGCCGAGAAGGAAGGCCTGATGGTGCTGCAGGCGGGCCCCGACGTGGTGCGCTTCGCCCCGAGCCTGGTGGTCGAGGATGCCGACATCGACGAAGGCCTGGATCGCTTCGAGCGTGCCGTGGCCAAACTGACTCAGGGCTGATCGCCCGGTAGTCCCTTCGCCCGCCCCGATCACGATCGGGGCGGGCGAATCCTGAATTTCAATGCGGGCACCTGCTTGCAGGTAGTGGCGCGTGCCCGCTGTTTTCCCGTGCCGATTGATCGGCGCGCTTTCCCGAAAGGAGTGACACCATGCTGGTGATGCGCCCCGCGCAAATGGCTGATCTGAACGAAGTGCAGCGCATGGCTGCCGACAGCCCCATTGGTGTCACCTCGCTGCCGGACGATGCCGGCCGCCTGGGCGACAAGATCGCCGCCTCGGAAACCTCCTTTGCCGCTGAAGTGAGCTTCAATGGCGAAGAGAGCTACTTCTTCGTGCTCGAAGACAGCGCCACCGGCAAGCTGGTCGGCTGCTCGGCCATCGTCGCCTCTGCCGGCTACTCCGAGCCGTTCTACAGCTTTCGCAACGAGACCTTCGTGCATGCCTCGCGCGAGCTGAAGATCCACAACAAGATCCACGTCCTGTCGCTGTGCCACGACCTCACCGGCAACAGCCTGCTGACCAGCTTCTATGTGCTGCCGGAGCTGGTCAACAGCGCCTTCGCCGAACTCAACTCCCGTGGTCGCCTGCTGTTCATGGCCGCACACCCGGAGCGCTTCGCCGAGTCGGTGGTGACCGAAATCGTCGGCTACAGCGACGAGCAGGGCGAGTCGCCGTTCTGGGATGCCATCGGGCGCAACTTCTTCGACCTCAACTACGCCGACGCCGAGCGCCTGTGCGGCCTGAAGAGCCGTACCTTCCTGGCCGAGCTGATGCCGCACTACCCGATCTATGTGCCGCTGCTCCACGATGAGGCCCAGGAAGCGATGGGCCAGGTGCATCCGCGTGCGCAGATCACCTTCGACATCCTCATGCGTGAGGGCTTCGAGACCGAGCACTACATCGACATCTTCGACGGCGGCCCGACCCTGCATGCCCGTGCTTCGGGTATCCGTTCGATCGCCCAGAGCCGTGTGGTGCCGGTCAAGCTTGACGAAGCGCCGGTCAAGGGCGGTCGCCCGTACCTGGTGTGCAACGGCCAGTTGCAGGATTACCGCGCGGTGCTGCTGGAGCTGGACTGGGTGCCGGGCAAGCCAGTCTGCCTGAACAGCGAAGCCGCCGATGCCCTGGGCGTCGGCGAGGGCGCCAGCGTGCGCCTGGTAGCGGTCTGATAAGCCGGAACAGAGAGTTTCGCGGCGGGCACAGACCGCCGCACAAGGAGATAGCATGATCGTTCGTCCTGTACGCAGCAGCGATTTACCCGCGCTGATCGAATTGGCCCGCAGCACCGGCACCACCGGGCTGACCACGCTCCCGGCCAACGAAGAGCGCCTCGGCCAGCGTGTCGGCTGGGCCGAGAAGAGCTTCCGCGGTGAAGCCGAGCGCGGCGACACCGACTACCTGTTCGTGCTGGAGAACGACGAAGGCCTGGTGGTCGGCATCAGTGCCATCGCCGGCGCCGTCGGTTTGCGTGAGCCCTGGTACAACTACCGGGTAGGGCTGACCGTCAGCGCCTCGCAGGAGCTGGGCATCTATCGCGAGATCCCCACGCTGTTCCTGGCCAACGACCTGACCGGCAACTCCGAACTGTGCTCGTTGTTCCTGCGCAGCGACTATCGCAGCGGCCTCAACGGCCGGCTGCTGTCCAAGGCGCGGATGCTATTCATCGCCGAGTTCCCGCAGCTGTTCGGCAACAAGATCATCGCCGAGATGCGCGGCATGTCCGATGAGTCCGGGCGCTCGCCGTTCTGGGAAAGCCTGGGCCGGCACTTCTTCAAGATGGAGTTCAGCCAGGCCGACTACCTCACCGGGGTGGGCAACAAGTCGTTCATCGCCGAACTGATGCCCAAGTTCCCGCTGTACACCTGCTTCCTGTCGCAGGCTGCGCGCGACGTGATCGGCCGGGTGCACGCCGACACCGAGCCGGCGCTGGCCATGCTCAAGCGCGAAGGCTTCAACTACCAGGGTTATGTCGACATCTTCGACGCAGGCCCGGCCATCGAGTGCGAAACCTCGAAGATCCGTGCGGTGCGTGAAAGCGAAACCCTGGTGCTGGCTGTCGGCACGCCGGGTGACGACGCCACCCCTTACATCATTCACAACCGCAAGCGCGAAGACTGCCGCATCACTGCCGCGCCGGCGCGCCTTGCCGCAGGCACCCTGGTGGTCGATCCGCTGACCGCCAAGCGCCTGCGCCTGGGCGCCGGCGACAATGTGCGCGCGGTGCCGCTGTCCGCCGGCCGGGAGGCTCAGTAAATGACCACGCATTACATCGCAGGCAAATGGCAGGCTGGCCAGGGCGAAGCCTTGCAGTCACTCAACCCCGTCACCCAGGCGGTGGTCTGGGCCGGACAGGGCGCCGATGCCGCTCAAGTTGCAGCGGCAGTGGAGGCGGCGCGCCAAGCGTTCCCGAACTGGGCGCAGCTGAGCCTGGACGCGCGTATCGCTGTGCTCGAGGCGTTCGCCGAAAAGCTCAAGGCCCGTGCCGATGAGCTGGCGCGGTGCATTGGTGAAGAAACCGGCAAGCCCTTGTGGGAGTCGGCCACCGAAGTCACCAGCATGGTCAACAAGGTGGCGATCTCGGTGCAGAGCTACCGCGAACGTACCGGTGAAAAGAGCGGCCCACTGGCCGACGCCACGGCCGTGCTGCGCCACAAGCCCCATGGTGTGGTGGCAGTGTTCGGCCCGTACAACTTCCCCGGCCACCTGCCCAACGGCCACATCGTCCCGGCCTTGCTGGCGGGCAACTGCGTGGTCTTCAAGCCAAGTGAACTGACCCCCAAGGTTGCCGAGTTGACGGTGCAGTGCTGGATTGAAGCCGGGCTGCCTGCCGGTGTGCTCAATCTGGTGCAAGGTGCCCGCGAAACCGGCGTGGCGCTGGCTGCCAACCCGGGTATCGATGGCCTGTTCTTCACCGGCTCCAGCCGCACCGGCAACCTGTTGCACCAGCAGTTCGCCGGGCGCCCGGACAAGATCCTGGCCCTGGAGATGGGCGGCAACAACCCGCTGGTGGTGGACGAGGTCAAGGACCTGGACGCCGCTGTGTACACCATCATTCAGTCGGCGTTCATTTCCGCCGGCCAGCGTTGCACCTGTGCCCGGCGCCTGCTGGTGCCCCAGGGCGCCTGGGGCGACCAACTGCTCGCGCGCCTGGTCGAGGTCAGCCGCAGCATCAGTGTCGGCGCTTTCGACCAGCAGCCTGCACCTTTCATGGGCTCGGTGATTTCGCTGCAAGCCGCCCGCGCGCTGGTCGCGGCCCAGGCTGATCTGCTCGACAAGGGCGCGGTGGCGCTGCTGGAGATGACCCAGCCACAGGCCAGTGCGGCATTGCTGACCCCGGGCATCATCGATGTCACTGCCGTGACCGGTCGCCCGGACGAAGAGTTCTTCGGCCCGCTGCTGCAGGTGATCCGCTACAGCGATTTCGACGCGGCGATCAATGAGGCCAACAACACCCAGTACGGCCTGGCCGCCGGGTTGCTGTCGGACTCCAATGCCCGTTACCAGCACTTCTGGCTGCGCAGCCGCGCCGGTATCGTCAACTGGAACAAGCAGCTGACCGGTGCCGCCAGCAGCGCGCCGTTCGGTGGTGTGGGTGCCAGCGGCAACCACCGCGCCAGCGCTTACTACGCGGCCGACTATTGCGCCTACCCCGTGGCTTCGCTGGAGACCGCGAGCCTTGCACTGCCGGCGACCCTGACGCCGGGCGTCACCCTATAACAACAGGTCTCGGAGCCTTGCCGATGAAATCCTACGAAGTGAATTTTGATGGCCTGGTGGGGCCGACCCACAACTACGGTGGCCTGTCCTACGGCAACGTGGCGTCACAAAGCAACAGCCAGCAGGGCTCCAACCCGCGCGAAGCGGCGCGCCAGGGCCTGGCCAAGATGAAGGCGCTGATGGAGATGGGCTTCCAGCAAGGCGTGCTGGCGCCGCAGGAGCGCCCGGATGTGGCGGCCCTGCGCAGCCTGGGTTTCACCGGCAGCGACGCTGAGGTGATCCACCGCGCGGCGAAAGACGCCATGCCGTTGCTGGTCGCCAGTTGCTCGGCCTCGAGCATGTGGGTGGCCAACGCCGCCACGGTCAGCCCCAGCGCCGACACCGCCGACGGCCGCGTGCACTTCACTGCCGCCAACCTCAACTGCAAATACCACCGCAGCATCGAACACCCGACCACCAGCCGTGTGCTGGGGGCCATGTTCAATGACGACAAGCACTTCGCCCACCATGCCGCGCTGCCGGCGGTGGCGCAGTTCGGTGACGAAGGCGCGGCCAACCACACGCGGTTCTGCCGAGATTACGGCGATGCCGGCGTCGAGTTCTTCGTCTATGGCCGCAGCGCGTTCGACAGCCGCTATCCGGCGCCGCAGAAGTACCCGGCGCGCCAGACCCTGGAAGCTTCGCAGGCGGTCGCCCGGCTGCACGGCCTGCGCGACGATGGCGTGGTCTACGCTCAACAGAACCCGGCGGTGATCGATCAGGGCGTGTTCCACAACGATGTGAT
Organism: Pseudomonas sp. TWI923; assembly: GCF_039673365.1. NCBI lineage: Bacteria > Pseudomonadati > Pseudomonadota > Gammaproteobacteria > Pseudomonadales > Pseudomonadaceae > Pseudomonas > Pseudomonas sp. TWI923. The sequence goes on from NZ_JBDJLM010000001.1 coordinate 13,453, forward strand.
CTCGGTGGGCAACGGCGAGGTGCTGTTCTACCACGAGGACGCCTTCCTCGAGACCGACGCCGTGCTCGGCCAACTGCAGGCTAAACTGGCCGGCAAGGGTGGCCAGTTCCAGGCCATCTGCGTGCCGCGCGCGGCGGTGACGGTGGAGGACGCGGTGCGTTCCTACCTGTTCAACAGCCAGCTGCTCAGCCGCGCAGACGGTTCCATGCTGCTGGTGGTGCCGGAAGAGTGCCGCAATAACGAACGCGTCTGGGCGTATCTGGGGCAATTGACCAGCCAGGGCGGCCCGGTGAAGGAGGTCAAGGTGTTCGACCTCAAGCAGAGCATGCAGAACGGTGGTGGCCCGGCTTGCCTGCGTTTGCGCGTGGCCTTGAAGGAAACGGAACTGGCGGCGGTCAATCCAGGCGTTATCATGACGGCCTCGCTGTACGACACCTTGGTGCAGTGGGTCGACAAGCACTACCGCGATCGCCTTGGCGAGGCGGACCTGGCCGACCCGCAACTGCTGATCGAATGTCGTACGGCATTGGATGAGCTGACCCAGATCATGAAGCTGGGCTCGGTGTATCCGTTCCAACGCCAACCTTGATAGAGAGAAATTGCAATGTCCGACGCCCTGCGCCTGATCCTGGAAGATGAAGACGGCACCCAGCTGGAAACCTCCTGCACGCGCTTTGCCGTGGTCTGGCAAGGCAAGGAAGTGTGGATCCAGCAGGATGGCCGCGGCCAGCTGCTGATCGGTGTCGATGTCGACGAGAACGACACCGAGTACGCCAACCTGCTGTTGCGTCCGATGGCCACCAACCTGGTCAGCCTGCAACTGGAAATGGAACCGGCAGAGGTCGGTGATGACGACGATCACGTCCATGGCCCGGACTGCGGCCACCACCACTAAGGAAGTGCCTATGCTCGCCCTCGGTAAACTGCTTGAGCTGACCCTGACCGATCACGAACCGGCCGAGAAGACCCAAGTGACACCCAAGGGCGCGCGTTTGCGCTGGCTGGGGGAGGGCGCACTGGAAGTGCGTCCGCCCGAAGGCGATGACAGCGGGCTGGATCTGCTGCTCTCGGCCGGGATTCACGGCAACGAGACGGCGCCCATCGAACTGCTCGAGCGACTGCTGCATGGCGTGGCCAATGGCAAGATCAAGCCCCGTGCGCGGGTGCTGTTCCTGTTCGGCAACCCGGCGGCGATCCGCAAGGGCGAGCGCTTCATCGAGCAGGACATCAACCGTCTGTTCAATGGCCGTCATGAGCTTTCCAGCGGCTTCGAGGCATTGCGCGCCGCTGAGCTCGAGCAGTTTGCCCGGGTGTTCTTCAGCAAGCCAGAGCGCACCCGCCTGCATTACGACCTGCATACCGCGATCCGCGGTTCCAAGATCGAGCAGTTCGCCTTGTATCCCTACAAGGAGGGACGCACCCATTCTCGGCGTGAACTGGCGCGCCTGGCTGCGGCAGGGATGGAGGCAGTGCTGCTGCAGAGCAAGTCTTCGATTACCTTCAGTGCCTTCACCTATGAGCAACTGGAGGCCGAGGCCTTCACCCTCGAACTGGGCAAGGCGCGGCCGTTTGGGCAGAACGAAGGCGTCAATCTCGACAAGCTAGAAGAGCGCCTCATCCAGATCATCGAAGGTACCGAGCCTGAGACCGGCGACTCGCTCGACGGCCTGAAGCTGTTCAGTGTCGCCCGCGAGATCATCAAGCACAGTGACAGCTTCCACCTGCATCTGCCGGCAGACATCGAGAACTTCTCCGAGTTGAGCAAGGGCTACCTGCTGGCCGAGGACCTGGCCGAAACGCGCTGGGTCGTCGAAGAGGAGGGCGCGCGGATCATCTTCCCCAACCCGAAGGTCAAGAATGGCCTGCGGGCGGGGATAGTGATCGTTCCGGACAATGGCCAGCGCCTGGCCTGATATCGCCATCAGTAATGCGTGCGGGCCGCCAAGCCCAGCTCCTGGCGCAAGGCGTTTTCGTTGAAGGGATAAGGGTTGCTGGCGGTCGCAGGTGTCTGCGGGTCGTCATCGAAGTCGAATGGCGGTTCGCCGCTGTCCAGCCCGACGGCCTGCTGCTCCGTGTCGCCCATCAGGGTGCCGGTGGCGAAATTCCAGGCATGGCACAGCTCGTGATAGAGGATGATCAGCGAAGGGGCGCCGGTTATGTGGGTCAGCGGGTTGTAAAAGACATTGATATTCAGCGCTGGTGTGCCACGCATGCCGCTCGCGATTCTGGGGGCGGCCTGGCCGTGGCTGAACTCGGCCATGGCGTTGTCCAGGGCTGGATGATGGGTGATGACGATCCTGGCGTGCCTGGCCACCAGGTCCTCCATCAGCGTCGAACCTGTCAGCGTGGCCCGGAGCATCTTGAGCTGGCGGGTGACCTTCTCGACGTAGCGGTAATCGCCCCTGACCTGGAATGTCTGGGCGTGGTCTTCCGGCAGCGGGGTGTTCCATGCCTCGAACATCAGGGGGGCATCCCGGCCGCCCAAGGCATTGATGCTCCCGGGGTGGCCATACATGCGATCGTCCAAGGGGCCGTTGCTCACGGCGTTGAGGCCGCTCATCGCCTCGATGATCGCCCGCCCTCCTTCTATCCATACGGTATCGTCGCCATCTCCGGCGTAGATTGAGCTGTGGGTTGCGTTGCTGCTGATGTTGTCGTTGCCCGCGCCGCCCTCGATCTCCACCTCCTTCAGGTCTTCGGCGACCACTAGGTCATCGCCAGGGCCTGCGTCGACTACGGCGATGCCTGCGCGGTCAGGCCCGCTCGATCCTTCGAGATGCACATCGTCATCGCCGCCCTGCGTTTCAATGACCACGTGAGTCTGCAGACCGGTAAACGTCACCTTGTCGTTGCCGTCGCCAGTGCGTACATGCAGCGGCCAATGCGCTGGAACGGCCAGCTCATAGAGCGTGTGGGCGATCTGCACGCTGATCCCGGTGGCGGTGCCGTGAACGTGCAGTTCGGCACCCCAGTGCAGTGTTTCGATCAGCAGCGACGCCTGGCGCGTTTCGATCGACAGTTGCGGATCGTGGTAGGGCAGGGGGTAGGATTGGCGTGGTAAAGAGGCGTGTGTAATCCAGACGTTTTGCACAGACATGGCCTGCTTCCGTGAGTTTGAAAGGGGCCACAGGCTAGTCTGCCGTCAGGGCGGGCAAGCGGTAAATCTTTAGTGTCTTCGACTCCGGTGCGCGTCTGCTCGATGGCGGTTTTTGGATCCATTCTTGAATGAACGCGATTTAATGAATTTTCCCGGCGAAATTGCCAGGCTCGCGCAGCAATTGGCTTGCCATCAGCGAAACCCTGGCTTTAGCATCGCGGTCATGCCGTTTCCAACTGCTTTAGTCTGATAAACCGCCTTATCGACGGTTTCTATCGCACAAACACACTGCACCCAGACTGCAGGACCGATATAATGCGGCCCTTTGCCGTCGTTTCGTCGATTCGACGTGTGGCCGCCGTTTCCGTGGAAGAACCTATGAAAAGCGCAGAAATCCGTGAAGCCTTCCTCCGCTTCTTCGAAGAGCAGGGACATACTCGCGTTGCCTCCAGCTCGCTGATCCCGGGCAATGACCCGACCCTGCTGTTCACCAACGCCGGCATGAACCAGTTCAAGGACTGCTTCCTCGGCCAGGAAAAGCGCGCATATACCCGCGCTGTCAGCAGCCAGAAGTGCGTACGCGCCGGCGGCAAGCACAACGACCTGGAAAACGTCGGCTATACCGCCCGTCACCACACTTTCTTCGAGATGCTGGGTAACTTCAGCTTCGGCGACTATTTCAAGCGCGATGCAATCACCTTCGCCTGGACTTTCCTGACTTCGGACAAGTGGCTGAACCTGCCGAAGGAAAAACTGTGGGTCACCGTCTACGCCAGCGACGACGAGGCCTACGACATCTGGACCAAGGAAGTCGGCGTGCCGGCCGAGCGCATGGTGCGCATCGGTGACAACAAGGGCGCCCCGTACGCCTCGGACAACTTCTGGACCATGGGCGACACCGGCCCGTGCGGCCCGTGCACCGAGATCTTCTACGACCACGGCGCCGACATCTGGGGCGGCCCACCCGGCTCGCCGGAAGAAGACGGCGACCGCTATATCGAGATCTGGAACAACGTCTTCATGCAGTTCAACCGCACCGCCGACGGCGTCCTGCACCCGCTGCCTGCGCCGTCGGTGGACACCGGCATGGGCCTGGAGCGTATCAGTGCGGTGATGCAGCATGTGCACTCGAACTACCAGATCGACCTGTTCCAGAGCCTGTTGGCCGCAGCTGCCAAGGCCATCGGTTGCAGCAACGACGAGCAACCTTCGCTGAAAGTAGTCGCTGACCACATCCGTTCCTGCGGTTTCCTGATCGCCGACGGTGTGCTGCCGTCGAACGAAGGTCGTGGTTACGTGCTGCGCCGCATCATTCGTCGCGCCTGCCGCCACGGCAACAAGCTGGGCGCCACCGGCAGCTTCTTCCACAAGATCGTTGCCGCGCTGGTCGCCGAGATGGGCGAAGCCTTCCCTGAGCTGAAAAGCCAGCAGGCGCACATCGAGCGGGTGCTCAAGACCGAAGAAGAGCAGTTCGCCAAGACCCTGGAGCAGGGCCTGCGCATCCTCGAGCAGGACCTGGCCCAGTTGCAGGGCAAGGTTGTACCGGGCGACGTGGTGTTCAAGTTGTACGACACCTACGGCTTCCCCATGGACCTCACCGCCGACATCGCCCGCGAGCGCGAACTGACCATCGACGAGGCCGGCTTCGAGCGTGAAATGGAGGCCCAGCGTGAGCGTGCCCGCTCCGCCAGCGCCTTTGGCATGGACTACAACAGCCTGGTCAAGGTCGATACCGCCACTGACTTCCTCGGCTACGATGCCACCGAAGGCCAGGGCAAGGTCATTGCCCTGTACAAGGATGGCCAGGCGGTCGAGCAGTTGGGCGAAGGCGAAGAGGGCGTGGTGATCCTGGATCGCACCCCGTTCTACGCCGAGTCGGGCGGCCAGGTGGGTGACTGCGGTTACCTGCAGGCTGGCGCCGCGCGTTTTGATGTGCGCGACACCACCAAGACCGGTGGCGCCTTCCTGCACCACGGTGTGGTTGCCAGCGGTGCACTGACCGTTGGCGCCGCCGTCGACGCGCGTGTCGATGCCGATGTCCAGCACGCTACCTCGCTGAACCACTCCGCCACCCACCTGCTGCACGAAGCGCTGCGCCAGGTGCTGGGCGAACACGTACAGCAGAAGGGCTCGCTGGTCGACAGCCAGCGCCTGCGTTTCGACTTCAGCCACTTCGAGGCGGTCAAGCCTGAGCAGATCAAGGCGCTGGAAGATATCGTCAACCGTGAAGTGCGCCGCAACACCGAGGTGCAGACCGAGCTGACCGACATCGAGACCGCCAAGGCCAAGGGCGCCATGGCGTTGTTCGGTGAGAAGTATGGCGACACCGTGCGCGTGCTGAGCATGGGCGGTGACTTCTCCGTCGAACTGTGCGGTGGCATCCACGCCAAACGCACGGGCGACATCAGCCTGTTCAAGATCATCAGCGAAGGCGGCGTGGCCTCTGGCGTGCGCCGTATCGAAGCGGTCACCGGTGCCGCCGCGCTGGCTTACCTGAATGCTGCCGAAGAGCAGGTCAAGGAAGCTGCGCAACTGGTCAAGGGTAACCGCGACAACCTGATCGACAAGCTGTCGGCTGTGCTCGAGCGCAACCGTCAGCTGGAAAAGCAGCTTGAACAGCTGCAGGCCAAGGCCGCCAGCGCCGCCGGGGACGATCTCTCCAATGCGGCCGTTGAGGTCAAGGGCGCCAAGGTGCTCGCCGCTCGCCTGGATGGGCAGGATGGCAAGGCCTTGCTGGCGCTCGTCGATCAGCTGAAGAACAAGCTCGGCCATGCAGTGATCCTGCTGGGCAGCGAGCATGAGGGCAAGGTCGTGCTGGTGGCTGGCGTGACCAAGGACCTCTCCGGCCAACTCAAGGCTGGCGATCTGATGAAGCAAGCCGCTGCGGCGGTGGGTGGCAAGGGTGGTGGTCGCCCGGACATGGCCCAGGGTGGTGGCGTCGATGTCGCCGCGCTGGACAATGCCTTGGCCCTGGCTGTGCCGTTCGCCGAGCAGGGACTTTGAGATGAGGCGACCGCCGGTCTAGTCGGCGGCCGCTTCATGTTGGATTGTTTTTTGGGGCCCCTTGGGGCTGAGGCACCTTTGAAATGGCGTTGATCGTACAGAAATTTGGCGGCACCTCTGTCGGTTCCATCGAGCGGATCGAGCAGGTAGCCGACAAGGTCAAGAAATTCCGTGAGCAAGGCACTGACCTGGTGGTGGTGCTGTCGGCCATGAGTGGCGAAACCAATCGCCTGATCGACCTGGCCAAGCAGATTACCGACAAGCCAGAGCCTCGCGAGCTGGACGTGATTGTTTCGACCGGTGAGCAGGTCACCATCGGCCTGTTGACCATGGCGTTGATGAAGCGTGGCGTGCCTGCGGTGTCGTACACCGGCAACCAGGTGCGCATCCTCACCGACAGCGCGCACAACAAGGCGCGCATCCTGCAGATCGACGACCAGAAGATCCGCGCCGACCTCAAGGCCGGCCGCGTGGTCGTGGTTGCAGGTTTCCAGGGCGTTGACGAGCACGGCAACATCACCACGCTCGGCCGTGGTGGCTCCGACACCACCGGTGTGGCACTCGCAGCGGCCTTGAAGGCCGACGAATGCCAGATCTACACCGATGTCGATGGCGTCTACACCACCGACCCGCGTGTGGTGCCCCAGGCCCAGCGCCTGGAGAAGATCACCTTCGAGGAGATGCTGGAAATGGCCAGCCTCGGCTCCAAGGTGCTGCAGATCCGTTCGGTGGAGTTCGCCGGCAAGTACAACGTCCCGCTGCGCGTGCTGCACAGCTTCAAGGAGGGTCCGGGTACCCTCATTACCATTGATGAAGAGGAATCCATGGAACAGCCAATCATTTCCGGTATCGCCTTCAACCGTGATGAGGCCAAGCTGACCATTCGTGGCGTCCCGGACACCCCAGGCGTTGCCTTCAAGATCCTCGGCCCGATCAGTGCGGCGAACATCGAAGTCGACATGATCGTGCAGAACGTTTCGCACGATAACACCACCGACTTCACCTTCACCGTGCACCGCAACGAGTACGAAAAGGCGTTGAGCGTGCTGGAGAACACCGCCCGTGAGATCGGTGCGCGTGAAGTGGTTGGTGATACCAAGATCGCCAAGGTATCGATCGTTGGCGTTGGCATGCGTTCGCACGCGGGTGTTGCCAGCCGCATGTTCGAAGCCCTGGCCAAGGAGAGCATCAACATCCAGATGATCTCCACCTCCGAGATCAAGGTCTCGGTAGTGATCGAAGAGAAGTACCTGGAGCTGGCCGTTCGCGCGCTGCACACCGCGTTCGAGCTCGATGCCCCTGCCCGACAGGGCGAGTAAGGCGTTGCCTGAGAGGGCGCGGCTTGCCGCGCCCTTCGTGTTTCTGGCTGCCGGTCGCACCCTTGTCCAGGTGCTGCTGGTAGTTGGTCCGGGCCAGTGCCGTCGTCCCCGGCCGGGCCCTGCTTAATCAAAGACTGTTGTCCCTGAAGTTACATGTGAGGAGAAAACTATGCTGATTCTGACTCGTCGGTGCGCCGAGAGCCTGATCATTGGTGACGGTGAGATCACCGTGACGGTCCTGGGTGTCAAAGGCAACCAGGTGCGTATCGGCGTGAGCGCGCCAAAAGAAGTGGCCGTTCACCGCGAGGAAATCTACCTGCGGATCAAGAAAGAGAAGGACGAGGAGCCAAGCCTTTAATTTTTTTGAAGTTTTTTTCAAAAAAAGGGTTGCAAACGAGGAAGGGTGTGTTTAATATTCGCCTCGTGTTGCGGTGAGGTGGCCGAGTGGCCGAAGGCGCTCCCCTGCTAAGGGAGTATACCTCATAAGGGTATCGGGGGTTCGAATCCCCCCTTCACCGCCATTATTTGCCTAGAGCGCTTCTAGCGATCTGAATGGCACAGCAAGACACGGACTCATAGCTCAGCTGGATAGAGTACTCGGCTACGAACCGAGCGGTCGCAGGTTCGAATCCTGCTGAGTCCGCCACTTTTGAAGTGGTTTTGCTTGCAAAGGCACTTCAACAAGCCAGTGGTGATCTGGTCTAAAAATACCAACTACGGACTCATAGCTCAGCTGGATAGAGTACTCGGCTACGAACCGAGCGGTCGGAGGTTCGAATCCTCCTGAGTCCGCCACTTATTGAAGTGGCTTTGCTTGCAAGGCGATTTCAAAGCCAGTGGTAATCTGGCATAAAACTACCAACCACGGACTCATAGCTCAGCTGGATAGAGTACTCGGCTACGAACCGAGCGGTCGGAGGTTCGAATCCTCCTGAGTCCGCCATACCTGAAAAGCCCGCTTATTAAAGCGGGCTTTTTCTTTTTCGGCATTCACTGATTCTGTCTACGCGCGACTAGACTCACGTTGATAGCCCGATCCCGAACAGCCCTTATGTGCATGTGATTTTTGTGAGCCTCAGGCCGTCGCACTGTTGGCTTCGAGTGTTGTCACAGCTTTATTGCGCAAACGATTGTTCTGGCCAAAATTTTAAGCGATCCGACAGCTGACACCGTGTATGATTGCGCCCGTCAGCCCCGCCGGGGCTTGTGGAATACCACCATGGACTTACCCAGTAGTTACTTCCTAACACGCTTCATGCAGCAAGATCTGATCGATTGATTCTCCCGGCGTGCTCCGCTGCTGGGGGTGGAGTTCGCCTATGACCGAAGTAGAAGTAAAGAAAGCTCAAGACAGCCTGCAGGATCGCCTTGCCCAGGTGATCGAACTGCTGCAGCGCCAGCGCGTGGTTGAGGACCTGACGCACCGTCAGGAAGGTCATCACCACGACCTCGTGGAAAACCTCGTCCACCGGCAGAACCTCGTCGAACTGCAGCGCAAGCTCGATGACCTGCACCTCGCCGACATTGCCTACATCCTCGAAGCCTTGCCGCTGGAAGATCGCCTGACGGTCTGGCAGCTGGTGCGCTCTGATCGTGATGGCGACATCCTGCTGGAGGTTTCCGACGCCGTCCGCCAGTCCCTGATCGCCGACATGGACGATCACGAACTGCTCGCCGCCGCCAAGGAAATGGACGCCGACGAACTCGCCGACCTGGCGCCGGAGCTGCCGCGTGACGTCGTCCATGAGTTGATGGAAAGCCTCGACGCCCAGCAACGTGAGCGCGTGCGTTCGGCGCTGAGCTATGACGAGGAGCAAGTTGGGGCACTGATGGACTTCGAGATGGTGACCATCCGCGAAGACGTCAGCCTGGAAGTGGTACTGCGCTACCTGCGTCGGCTCAAAGAGCTGCCGGGGCACACCGACAAGCTGTTCGTGGTCGACTACGACGGTATGCTCAAGGGTGTGCTGCCCATCAAGCGGTTGCTGGTCAACGACCCGGACAAGAAAGTCGCGGAGGTCATGGCCAATGACCCGGTGGTTTTCCACCCCGAGGAAGATGCCTATGACGCAGCCCTGGCATTCGAGCGTTACGACCTGGTGTCCGCGCCGGTGGTGGACAAGAACGAGCGCCTGATCGGCCGACTGACCATTGATGAAATGGTCGACCTGATCCGTGAGGAGAGCGAGAGCGAAGTGCTCAACATGGCAGGTCTGCGCGAAGAGGAAGACATCTTCGCCTCGGTCTGGCGCTCGCTGCGCAACCGTTGGGCCTGGCTGGCCATCAACCTGATAACGGCCTTCCTGGCGTCCCGGGTGATCGGTCTGTTCGAAGGCTCGATCGAGAAGCTGGTGGCCCTGGCCGCGCTTATGCCGATCGTTGCCGGTATCGGTGGTAACTCAGGTAACCAGACCATCACCATGATCGTGCGCGCGATGGCGCTGGATCAGGTGTCGCCGGGCAATACCAGTCGCCTCATGCGCAAGGAGTTGGCGGTTTCACTGCTCAACGGCCTGATATGGGGTGGGGTGATCGGCGCAGTAGCATTCATGCTCTACGGCAGTTGGTCATTGGGCCTGGTGATGACGGCGGCCATGACCCTCAACCTGTTGCTGGCGGCCCTGATGGGGGTCTTGATTCCGATGACGCTGACCCGCCTGGGTCGCGATCCGGCCATGGGCTCCAGCGTGATGATCACTGCTGTGACTGACAGCGGCGGTTTCTTCATTTTCCTGGGATTGGCAACGCTGTTCCTGCTCTGATTGGTGGGACAGCGGCAACAAAAAAGCCAGCTTGCGCTGGCTTTTTTGTGTGTCGATGCTTTGTGTCAGGACGCGTCAGCAGCCATTTCCACATCGTGTGCGATCAACGCAACCAGTGCGTTCTGCTGGCGATGGGACAGTTGGCGGAAGCGTTGCAGCAGTTCGCGCTCGTGCAGGCTGAGCTCTGGGCTGTCCAGGCGCATGCTCAGTTCGTCGCCCAGCGCGCCTTCCTGGATAAGGCTCTGTTCCAGGCGCGCGATGATCTCGGAGTTCATGCTGCGGTGATGGTTGCGCGCTACCTCGGCAATGCGCTCACGCATTCCGTCTGGCAGGCGGACGACGAACTTGTCAGCGGTGCGGCTCGAATAAATAGCCTGTTTCAATGGGCGCATATAAATTGACCGGTTGTTCTGGTTCAGGGGAAGCGGTTCGCAAATTGGCCGCACGGTGGAAGTACGACCGCGGCGACGACAAAATGTTCAACCGTAATGTGGTTTCGGGTTTTCATCTTGCCTCATGTCGCCGATTCCTTGGCGTCAATTCTGTGACAAATAGTGGCTCCGGTACAGGCTTTTTGCCAGTACCAATTATCAGAAATGAGTACTGGTTTGAAAAGATTCACATTGACGCAGAATGCAGTTGCGTCAGACCTTTGTCGTCAAAATCTGGTAACTGGCAGCAAAGGTTAGGGAAAAACCCTAGAATGCGCAGGTTCCCACACCTTGAGCATAGTGGCTATGCAATATGACGCAAGCGACGCACCGTCCTCAAGAGGGCGGTTGATATTCCTGATGGGACCATCGGGATCGGGCAAAGATTCCCTTATTGATGCCGCGCGAGAGCGGCTTGCCAAGTACGGTGTGGACGTTGCCCGAAGGGTCATAACCCGTTCCGCCGAGGCCAAAGGGGAGAGTGCGCTGGGAGTGACCCTCGAGCGCTTCGAGGCCATGCGTGCTGCGGGCGAGTTTGCCCTGTGCTGGGCGGCCAATGGCCTGTGCTATGGCATTCCTGCCCAGGTGGAGGAGCGCCTCGCCGCCGGCCGTTCGGTGCTGGTGAACGGCTCGCGGGGGTACTTGGACGAGGCCCGGCAACGCTACCCGGATTTGCTGGCGGTCGGCCTGACCGTACTACCTGGCGTACTGCGCAAGCGCTTGATTGCTCGCGGTCGGGAAAGCGCCGAGGAAATCGAACAACGCCTGGCCCGTGGCGCCCGGCTGCAGGCCTACGATCCCTCGGTGCATGTGCTGGATAACTCGGCAGCGCTCGATGTCGCCGTCGAGGCGCTGTTCGGGGTGCTGCGTCAGGAGGGTGTCATCGGCCAGGCGCAGGGAAACGACTGACGTGCAAAATGCCCGATAGAAACATGACAAATGCCGATGCGCTGGGTAACATGCTCGCCGTCCCTGCCGTGCAACGTCCGTTGCCGGCCCCTGTGTCTCAGTAGCTCAATTGGATAGAGCATCCCCCTCCTAAGGGGAAGGTTGGCAGTTCGAACCTGCCCTGGGACGCCATACACACCCTCCTTTACCAACCAACTCAACGTTGTTCGCCGACGCGCGCTCCTGTGTGGGCGGTTTGCGGTCGGGTGTAACCGAGCGCGAAGAAGGCGACCAGGCCGAAGATCAGCCCCCAGAACGCGGCGCCCAGGCCAAGGAAGCTCATGCCAGAGGCCGTGACCAGGAACGTGATCAACGCAGGCTCACGCTGCTTTTCATCGGCCATAGCACCGGTCAGCCCGGTTGCGATGGCGCCGAACAGCGCCAGGCCGGCGAGGGCGGCGATCATTTCCCGGGGCAGGGCGGCGAACACCGAGGCCAGGGTGGCGCCGAAGGTGCCCATCAGCAGATAGAAGGCGCCACAGGCAATGCCGGCGATATAGCGTTTGTCGGGGTTCTCGTGGGCCTCGCGGCCGGTGCAGATGGCTGCGGTGATCGCTGCCAGGTTGACCCCGTGGCAGGCGAACGGTGCCAGTAGCAGCGAGCCGATGGCGGTCACCGAGACGATTGGGCGCGCGGCGGTCTGGTAACCGGCGGTACGCAGCACGGCGATACCCGGCACTGACTGGCCTGTGAGTGACACCAGCGCCAGCGGCAGGCCAATATTGACGATGGCGTTCCAGCTCCACTGCGGCGCGGTCCAGAGCGGGACGGCCAGCTCCAGCACCAGTGCGCCGGTATTGAGTTGGCCCATGCTGGTGGCGAGCCCGCAGCCAACCACCAGCACCGAGAGGATGGCGTAGCGGGGCGACAGGCGCTTGAACAGCAGGTATGCCGCGAGCATCGAGAGGACCAGCAAGGGTTGCAGGCGTATGGAGCTGAACAGCTCGGCACCGAAGCGGAACAGGATGCCGGCGAGCATGGCGGCGGCAATCGACTTGGGCAGGCGGCGCATCAGTTTGTCGAACGCGCCGCTCAGTGCGATCACGGCGATCAGCAGCGAAGCAACGATGTAGGCCCCCACTGCCTGCGCCAGTGACACCGTCGGCAGCATCGATACCAGCAGCGCCGCGCCGGGTGTCGACCACGCGGTGATCACCGGCACTCGCAGTTTCCAGCTCAGCAGCAAGCCGGTCAGGCCACTGCCGATGGAGATCGCCCAGATCCACGAGGCGGTCGCCTCATTGCTGAGCTGGGCCTGATGGGCGGCCTGGAACACGATGATCAACGGGCCGGCGTAGGAGATGATCACTGCGATCAGGCCGGCGACCAGCGCCGAAAGCGAGAAGTCTTGTCTGAGTCTGTCCATGACGAATTGCTGATTCCCTGTAGCAAGGCGATTGAGGAGGGCTGGATTGAATCCCGATACTTGCCCGCTGTCGAGTGCTGCGGGGGCGCCAAGGGCAGCCTGCGCAGCCTCGAGAGGCGTGGCCCTGGGGAGGCCACGCGCCTGGCTTAGAACTCGATAGCCTTGAGCTCGTCGCTTTGCTGCGCGCCCTGCGCCTGCTGGTCGAGCTTGGCCAAGGCCTTGGACTCGGCATCATCCTGCATTCGCTGAGCGATCTGCTCATCGATCAGCGCTTTCTTTTCCGGTGGCAGCGCGTCGTACTCCTCCTCGGTCAGGCCTAGCTCCTGGAGGTATTTCTCCTTGATCTTCTCCGCCGGCGACTTGTCCATGTAGTCGCGGAACTCCTGCAGAGCATCGCTGGGCTGCTGCTTGTCGACGCTGGCCTGTTGGCGTGCGGCGACGTCCGGGTTCTGCAGCATGACCATGAGCTTGGCAAAGGCCTCCTTGCGGTTGTCTTCGCTGTTCTGCTGCGAGGTGCTGCCCTGGCTGTTCTGCTGTGCGGTGGTGCCGCTGGCGGCGGCGATCGGCTGGAACGGCAGCGCCTGTGCCAGCGCCTGTTCGTTGCCGGTGCGGTTGTATGTTTGCACTGCGGGCTGCCAAGGCATCCCGCTGACTGAAGTGAGCATGTCTCCTCCTTGAATGTTTCGCCCCTGCGACATATCCGCAGAAGTGTTGTTGGATGTACCGACGCATTCGCGGGTAAATCGCTCCCACAGGGGCAAAAGCTGTGCCAGCGCGCCAACTCGTCGAAATAGCCCGCCCGGGCTATTCCGGCAGCGCTGTACTGGGCATATGCTTGCCCCCCAGAGGAACAGGATTGCCGACTGCGGCAATCACGATGAACATCCGCAGCACCGTGACCGGGGCGCAGTTGCCGGATACCAAGGAGAGCGTCCATGAGTCAGGCACCAAGGCCGGTACCGGCCGGTTTCAGCGAGCAGCAACTTCACACTTTGTTCGACCTGATCAGCGATGGCATCTGGGACTGGGATGCCAACACCGGCTACGTCTACCGCAACCCAGGCTGGTACGCGATGCTGGGTTACGTCAGCCACTCGATGGCCAATTCCGTCCTGGCCTGGGAGAGCGTGATTCACCCGGAAGACTTCCCCCGGGTGATGGCCCACTTCGAGGCCTACATCAACCAGCGCAATGAGCGCTACCGTATCGAGTACCGCTGCCGCTGCCAGGACGGCAGCTACCTGTGGATCGAGGACAGCGGCCACATCATCGCCCGTAACGAGGATGGCTCGGTGGCACGCATGCTCGGAGCCCATCGCAACATCGATGCCGGCAAGCGCCTGGTCGCCGAACTGGAGCAACGCAATCAGTCGCTGGAAAGCCAGGTGGCCGAGCGCACTCGCGAGTTGTCCTGGGTCAACCAGCAGTTGCAGCGTCAGCTCGACGAGAACCGTGAGCTGGCCGAGCGTGATGCGTTGACCCGTACCGCCAATCGCTATCGGCTGGAAAAGACCCTGGAGCAGGAATGCGAGCGCGCCCGTCGCTACCGCCAGCCCCTGGCGGTCATCGCCATGGACCTGGATGACTTCAAGCCGATCAATGACCTGCACGGTCACGCCCGTGGCGATGCTGCGCTGGTCGAGGTGACCAAGTGCATCCGCGAGTGCCTGCGCGCCCAGGACCTGCTGGCGCGTTGGGGCGGGGATGAGTTCGTGGTGGTCCTGCCGCAGACGACCCTGGAGGAAGCACGCGAAGCCGCGCGCCGGATACGCCAGGCCGTGGCGTCCATCGCACCGGTGGGCGATTGCCAGCTGACCATGAGCTACGGCGTGGTGCAATGGCAGGGCGGGGAGGATCAACGCGCCGTGCTGGCCCGTGCCGACAAGGCGCTGTACCGGGCCAAGGCGGCCGGCAAGAACGCCATCGTCGAATAAAAAAATGCCCGCAGCGCCTGGTAACGCTGCGGGCCAAATCGGCTATCGCCGCTTCAGTGTCTCTAGATGTGCAGTGCGTGGCCAAGGGCGCGCAGCGCCGCTTCCTGCACGGCTTCACCCAGTGTCGGGTGGGCGTGGATGGTGCCGGCGATATCTTCAAGTCGAGCGCCCATCTCCAGTGACTGGGCAAAGGCGGTGGACAGCTCGGACACCGCCACCCCCACTGCTTGCCAGCCGATGATCAGGTGATTGTCGCGGCGCGCCACCACCCGCACGAAGCCGCTCTTCGACTCCAGGCTCATGGCCCGGCCGTTGGCGGCAAACGGGAATTGCGCAACGATGCAGTCCACGCCCTGTTGGCTGGCCTGTTCCGGCGTAGTGCCGGCCACCACCACTTCCGGGTCGGTGAAGCACACGGCGGCGATTGCGCTGGGCTCGAAGCGTCGCGCCTTGCCGGCGATGATTTCCGCCACCATCTCGCCCTGGGCCATGGCCCGGTGCGCCAGCATCGGCTCGCCGGCCACGTCGCCGATGGCCCAGACGTTGCGCATGCTGGTCTGGCAGCGCTCGTCGATGGCGATGGCCGCACCGTTCATCTTCAGGTCCAGGCTTTCCAGGCCAAAGCCCTGGGTACGTGGGCGACGACCCACGGCCACCAATACCTGGTCGGCCTCCAGGCGCAGTTGTGCGCCCTGGCCATCGCGCGCCAGCAGGCAGCCGTCGGAATAGCCTTCGACGCTGTGGCCCAGGTGAAGCGCGATGCCCAGCTTCTTGAGCGAATCGGCCACCGGTGCGGTGAGCTCGGCGTCGTAGGTGGGCAGGATGCGTTCACGGGCTTCCACCACGCTGACCTTGGCGCCCAGCTTGCGGTAGGCGATGCCCAGCTCCAGGCCGATATAGCCGCCGCCGACCACCACCAGGTGCTGCGGCAGGGCCTTGGGCGCAAGGGCTTCGGTGGACGAGATGATCGGCCCGCCGATCGGCAGCATCGGCAGTTCCACGCTGTTCGAGCCGGTGGCCAGCAACAGGTGTTCGCACTGGATGCGTTGGCCGTCTACCTCGACGCTCTTGCCATCGAGGATCTTTGCCCAGCCGTGGATCACTTTCACGCCGTGTTTTTTCAGCAGGGCGGCGACGCCACTGGTGAGGCGGTCGACGATGCCGTCCTTCCACTCGACGCTGCGGCTGATGTCCAGGCGTGGCGAAGATACGCTGATGCCCAGTGCCGACGGTTCGGTGTAGCGGCTGGTCTGGTGGAACTGTTCGGCCACATGGATCAGCGCCTTGGACGGGATGCAGCCGATGTTCAGGCAGGTGCCGCCCAGCGCCTGGCCTTCGACCAGCACGGTGGGGATGCCCAGTTGCCCGGCGCGGATGGCGGCCACATAGCCGCCAGGGCCGCCACCGATGATCAGCAGGGTGGTGTCGATGATCGGTTGCATGGTCACTCCACGAACAGGCAGGCAGGTTGTTCCAGCAGGCCGCGCACGGCCTGGATGAACAGTGCGGCATCCATGCCGTCGACCACGCGATGGTCGAACGAGCTGGACAGGTTCATCATCTTGCGCACGACGATCTGGCCATCGATCACCACCGGCCGTTCGACCATGCGGTTGACGCCGACGATCGCCACTTCCGGGGTGTTGACCACTGGCGTGCTGACAATGCCGCCCAGCGCGCCGAGGCTGGTCAGGGTAATGGTCGAGCCGGACAGTTCTTCACGGGTGGCTTTGTTGTTGCGTGCGGCATGGGCCACGCGGGCGATCTCGCTGGCGTTGCTCCACAGGCTGCCGGCTTCGGCATGGCGCAGCACCGGTACCATCAGGCCATTGTCGCCCTGGGTGGCGATGCCCACATGCACCGCACCGTGGCGGGTGATGACCTGGGCCTCGTCGTCGTAGGTGGCGTTGATCTGCGGGAAGTCGCGCAGGGCGACCACCATGGCGCGCACCAGGAACGGCAGCAGGGTCAGCTTGCCACGGCTGTCGCCGTGCTTGGCGTTGAGTTGCTGGCGCAGGGCTTCGAGCGCAGTGACGTCGATTTCCTCGACATAGCTGAAGTGGGCGACGCGACGTTTGGCGTCCTGCATGCGCTGGGCGATCTTGCGGCGCAGGCCGATCACCGGCACCTGTTCGCTGTCGGTGCGTTTGCCGTAACCGCCCGGTGCTTGGCCGCTGGTGCTCTGTGGCTTGCTGATGAAGGCGTCGAGGTCCTCATGCAGGATGCGCCCGGCAGGGCCGCTGCCATGCACGTAACGCAACTCGATACCGGCATCCAGCGCGCGTTTGCGCACGGCGGGCGAGGCCAGTGGTTTCTCGTGCGCTTCGCGCGGCACGATCGGTGCTGCGGTGTGGCCCGCTGCAAGCTGAGGCGCTGCTTCGACGCGGGGCTCGGGCTTGGCTTCGGTCTTCACTGGCGCGGCAGGCGCCTCCACCGGCTTGCTTTGTGGCGTATCGACATGGTTGCCGCTGCCTTCGACTTCGATGCGGATCAGCTCGCTGCCGACCGCCATCACTTCACCCGGCTGGCCGCCCAGGGCCAGCACCTTGCCGCTGACCGGCGAAGGGATTTCCACGGTGGCCTTGTCGGTCATGACATCGGCCACCACCTGGTCTTCGGCGATCATGTCGCCGACCTTGACGAACCACTCGACCAACTCGACCTGCGCGATGCCTTCACCGATATCCGGCATCTTGATGACGTGCGTGCCCATTCAGACCTCCATGACCCGTTTCAATGCCGCGCCTACCCGTGAAGGGCCAGGGAAGTAGGCCCATTCCTGTGCGTGGGGGTAGGGGGTGTCCCAACCGGTGACGCGCTCGATCGGCGCTTCGAGGTGATGGAAGCAATGCTCCTGAACCAGCGATACCAGTTCGGCACCGAAGCCGCAGGTGCGGGTCGCTTCGTGCACGACCACGCAGCGGCCGGTCTTTTTCACCGACTCGACGATGGTCTCCAGGTCCAGCGGCCAGAGGCTGCGCAGGTCGATGACTTCGGCGTCGACGCCGGTTTCTTCAGCGGCCACTTGCGACACGTACACGGTGGTGCCGTAGGTCAGCACGGTGACGTCGTTGCCTGGGCGGGTGATCGCTGCCTTGTCCAGCGGCACGGTGTAATAGCCATCCGGTACGCTGCTGTGCGGGTGCTTGGCCCAGGGGGTAACCGGGCGGTCGTGGTGGCCGTCGAACGGGCCGTTGTACAGGCGCTTGGGCTCGAGGAAGATCACCGGGTCATCGCACTCGATCGAGGCGATCAGCAGGCCCTTGGCGTCATAGGGGTTGGACGGCATGACGGTGCGCAGGCCGCACACCTGGGTGAACATCGCTTCCGGGCTCTGGCTGTGGGTCTGGCCGCCATAGATGCCGCCGCCGCAGGGCATGCGCAGGGTCAGCGGCGAAATGAACTCGCCGGCCGAGCGATAGCGCAGGCGCGCCATCTCCGAGACGATCTGGTCTGAGGCCGGATAGAAGTAGTCGGCGAACTGGATCTCGACCACCGGGCGCAGGCCATAGGCGCCCATGCCCACGGCGGTGCCGACGATGCCGCTTTCGGAGATCGGCGCATCGAACACCCGCGACTTGCCGTACTTGGTCTGCAGGCCCTCGGTGCAGCGGAACACGCCGCCGAAGTAGCCAACGTCCTGGCCGTAGACCACCACGTTGTCGTCGCGCTCGAGCATGACATCCATGGCCGAGCGCAGGGCCTGGATCATGGTCATGGTGGTGGTGGACATGGCGTTTTCCAGGTCAATGCTGTTGTTGTGATCGTTCATCTCAGACCCCCAGTTCCTGGCGCTGACGGCGCAGGTGGTCGGGCATTTCCTTGTACACGTCCTCGAACATCGAGGCCGCGCTGGGGATATGGCCATTGCTCAGGGTGCCGAACTGCTCGGCGTCCTTCTGCGCCTTGATCACCTCGGCCTCCAGCTGTGCGCTGACCGCCTGGTGCTCCTCTTCGGACCAGTGCCCGGCCTTGATCAGGTGCTGCTTGAGGCGGGCGATCGGGTCGCCCAGCGGGAAGTGGCTCCAGTCGTCCGCAGGGCGGTACTTGGACGGGTCGTCCGACGTGGAGTGCGGGCCTGCGCGGTAGGTGACCCATTCGATCAGCGTTGGGCCCAGGCCGCGGCGGGCGCGTTCGGCGGCCCAGCGCGAGGCCGCGTAGACGGCGATGAAGTCGTTGCCATCGACCCGCAGCGAAGCGATGCCGCATCCGACGCCACGGCCGGCGAAGGTGGTCGACTCGCCACCGGCGATGGCCTGGAAGGTCGAGATCGCCCACTGGTTGTTGACCACGTTGAGGATGACCGGGGCGCGGTACACATGGGCGAAGGTCAGCGCGGTGTGGAAGTCGGACTCGGCGGTGGCGCCGTCGCCGATCCAGGCCGAGGCGATCTTGGTGTCGCCCTTGATCGCCGAGGCCATGGCCCAGCCGACCGCCTGGACGAACTGGGTGGCGAGGTTGCCGCTGATGGTGAAGAAGCCGGCTTCGCGTACCGAGTACATGATCGGCAGCTGGCGGCCCTTGAGCGGGTCACGGGTGTTGGACAGCAGTTGGCAGATCATCTCCACCAGCGACACGTCGCGGGCCATCAGGATGCTCTGCTGGCGGTAGGTGGGGAAGCACATGTCGGTGCGGTTCAGGGCCAGCGCCTGGCCGCTGCCGATGGCTTCCTCGCCCAGGCTCTGCATGTAGAAGGACATTTTCTTCTGGCGCTGGGCCACGACCATGCGGCTGTCGAAGATGCGCGTCTTGAGCATGGCGCGCATGCCTTGGCGCAGCACTTGCGCGTCGATGCCCTCGGCCCATGGGCCAACGGCGTCGCCGTGCTCGTTGAGCACGCGGACCAGGCTGCCGGAAAGGTCGGCAGTGTCGGCAGGTTCTACATCGATGGGCGGTTTACGGACTTGACCCGCGTCGTTCAGGCGCAGGTAGGAGAAATCGGTCTGGCAGCCTGGCCGGCCTGTAGGCTCGGGCACATGCAGACGCAGGGGGGCGTACTCGTTCATGCTTTTTACGCTCGCTCGGCTGTTGTTTTTGTGAGCTTTGAAGCGGTCGCCGCTGAGTGCCGGCTTGTGACTGGCAGGTCAGCGTCTGTTACATCATAGGGGGACGGCAGGAGAATTTTTCTCTCATGTTCATTGCCTTTGTCCGACGGTGGAGATAAACATTCCGTACAAACACAAAAACCAGGTGAATTTGTCTCATGCGTAAACTGGATCGCACGGATATCGGCATTCTCAACAGCCTTCAGGAAAACGCGCGGATCACCAACGCCGAATTGGCGCGCTCGGTCAATCTGTCCCCCACCCCCTGTTTCAACCGGGTCAAGGCCATGGAAGAGCTGGGGGTGATCCGTCAGCAAGTCACCCTGTTGTCGCCCGAGGCGCTGGGGCTGGACGTCAACGTGTTCATCCATGTCAGCCTGGAGAAGCAGGTGGAGCAGTCGCTGCACCGTTTCGAAGAAGAGATCGCCGAGCGCCCCGAGGTGATGGAGTGCTACCTGATGACCGGCGACCCGGATTACCTGCTGCGGGTGCTGCTGCCCAGCATCCAGGCGCTGGAGCGTTTTCTCGATTACCTGACCCGCTTGCCGGGGGTGGCCAACATCCGCTCCAGCTTTGCCCTCAAGCAGGTGCGCTACAAGACTGCGCTGCCGTTGCCGGCCAATGGCATGACCTTGCGTGAACACTAGCGGCGCACGCATTGCCCATCTGCTTGAAGTTTCCAACGGCCCAAGCCAATGTTGCGCCCGGTGCCATTCCCGGCACGCCCATACCCCAAGAAGGACAGCGTCATGACGACCGAAGGCCCGTACAACCAGGCAGAGCACCTGAAGGGTATCGACGAGATCGAGTGCGTTACCCCCGACTTCAACGGCGTGGCTCGCGGCAAGGTCATGACCGCCGAAGGCTTCCTCGAAGGCCGGCGCCTGCAGATGGCGCGTGGGGTGCTGCTGCAATGCATCATGGGTGGCTACCCGGCGGCGAAATACTATGGCAGCGACGACAGCGACCTGGCGCTGGTGGCCGACCTTGCGCAAATCCATCGCCTGCCCTGGAGTGACGAGCCTCGAGCGCTGGCCATCTGCGACGCGGTCGAACTCGACGGCACGCCGTCGCGGCTGTCGAGCCGCGGCCAGCTCAAGACGGTGATTGCCCGCTACGCCGAGCATGGCCTGGCGCCGGTGGTGGCGACCGAGCTCGAATTCTTCGTGTTCGCCCCCAACAGCGACCCGCAGCAGCCGTTCCAGCCGCCGCTGGGCAAGGATGGCCGCCGGGAGATGGGCCATTCGGCATTCAGCGTCAGCTCCAACAACGGCCTGCGGCCGTTCTTCAGCGAGGTGTACCGGTGCATGGCGGCGCTGGGCCTGCCGCGCGACACCTTCATGCACGAGATGGGTGTCAGCCAGTTCGAGATCAACCTGTTGCATGGCGACCCGCTGCTGCTGGCCGATCAGACCTTCCTGTTCAAGCACCTGCTCAAGGAAGTGGCGCTGCGCCATGGCCTGACCGTGGTGTGCATGGCCAAGCCGCTGGCGCATACGCCCGGCAGTTCGATGCACATTCACCAGAGCCTGGTGGACATCGCCAATGGGCGAAACGTGTTCAGCGATGAGCAAGGCAGGGCGACCGACACCTTCCATCATTTCATTGGTGGCCTGCAGGCCTGTCTGGCCGACTTCACCGCGCTGTTCGCGCCCAACGTCAATTCGTACCAGCGCTTGTGCCACCCCTACGCTTCGCCGAACAACGCCTGCTGGTCGCACGACAACCGCGCCGCGGGCCTGCGCATTCCGGCCAGCTCGCCAGTGGCGCGGCGGGTGGAAAATCGCTTGCCCGGCGCCGACGCCAACCCTTACCTGGCTATTGCCGCCAGCCTTGCCGCCGGCCTGCATGGCATCGAGCAGCAGATCGCCCCCACGCCCGCGATCCAGGGCGAATTCGAAGTGCCCGAGCACCTGAGCCTGCCCTGCACCCTGCATGCAGCGCTGCAACGCCTCAAGCACAGTGCGCTGGCCCATGAGCTGTTCGGCAACGAGTTCATCGAAGGCTATATCGCCACCAAGACCCTCGAACTGAGCGACTTCCTCGACGAGATCACGCCCTGGGAGCGGCGGGTGCTGGCGGCGCAGGCCTGAGCGCGACGCAAGCTGTAACGGGCCCGCCGTTGGCGATCTTTTTCGCCTGCGGGGGCCTGCGTCGCGGCGGATTTGCTTTTATGCTTGCCTGCAACCCACCGCCACCTGCGCCAGGAGCCCACGGGACGTATGCGAAATATCTGGAAGCCGTTTCAGTCGTTGTACTTCGCTGCCTTGATGATGCTGATCGGCTCGGGCCTGCTCAGTACCTACCTGGCCTTGCGCCTCGCCGCCGATCACGTCGACAGCCTGTGGATCGGCGCGCTGATGGCGGCCAACTATTTCGGCCTGGCGGTAGGCGGCAAGGTCGGCCACCGGCTGATTGGCCGGGTCGGGCATATTCGTGCCTATGCCACCTGTGCCGGTATCGTCTGTGCGGCGGTGCTCGGGCATGGCCTGACCAGCTGGCTACCGGCCTGGATCGGGCTGCGGATGATCGTCGGCCTGGGGATGATGTGTCAGTACATGGTCATCGAAAGTTGGCTCAACGAGCAGGCCGATGCCAAGCATCGAGGCGCGGTGTTCAGCGGCTACATGATCGCTTCTTATCTGGGGCTGGTGCTGGGCCAGCTGATTCTCGTGGTGCACCCGCAGTTGGGGCCGGAGCTGCTGATGCTGGTAGCCATGTGCTTCGCGCTGTGCCTGGTGCCCGTGGCCATGACCCGGCGCATCCACCCCGCACCCTTGCGTCCGGCACCGATGGAGCCGAAGTTCTTCATCAAACGGGTGCCGCAATCGCTCTCCACCGTGCTGGGTTCAGGGCTGATCGTTGGTTCGTTCTATGGCCTGGCGCCGCTTTATGCCACCAGTCAGGGCATGTCCACCGAGCAGATCGGCCTGTTCATGGGTAGCTGCATCCTGGCCGGCCTGGTAGTGCAGTGGCCGCTGGGCTGGCTGTCCGACCGCTATGACCGCGCGGTGTTGATCCGCAGCGTGGCAATCGGCCTGGCGCTGGCCTCGGCGCCCCTGGCGATCCTGCCGGGTGTGCCGCTGGAGCTGTTGTTCGGTATCGGCTTCGTGATCTCGCTGCTGCAGTTCTGCCTGTATCCACTGGCCGTGGCGTTTTCCAACGACCATGTGGAAAGCGAACGGCGGGTATCGCTGACCGCCATGTTGCTGGTGACCTACGGGGTGGGTGCCTGTATCGGGCCGCTGGCGGCCGGGGTGCTGATGAAGCTGCTGGGCCCGCAGATGCTGTATGCGTTCTTCGTGTTCTTTGCGCTGGTGCTTGTCTGGCGTATCCGGCCCAAGGCGGTTACCGGGCTGCACCAGGTACAGGATGCGCCGCTGGGGCACGTGGCCATGCCGGCGGCCGGTTCGCCACTGTCGGCGGCCCTTGACCCACGGGTCGATGAGCAGACCGTGCAGGAGGTGATGCAGACACCGGTGGCGGCAGAGGATACCGAAGCGGATGAGAAGGGCGTCGAGCCGTCTGTGCAGCCTGGCGCCGAGGTCGACAAGTCGGTCAGTTGAGTTGTGGCGGCCGACCTTCGTTTCGGTCGGTCGCTGCGCTGCAAACAAAAACGCCACCCTGTGGGTGGCGTTTGCATGTCTGATGGTTGATCAGTAGTCGTCTTTGTCGAAGCGTCGTGCTTCGCGCTGCAACTGATACACGAAACTCTCGATCTTGCGCTGTGCCTGGCCGTTGAGGTTGTGGAAGCGTACGCCGGCGAAGGTGGTGTTGATGCGCTCTTCGAAGTGCAGGTGGCGCAGTTCGACCATGGTGTCGGCCAGGCCCAGGGGGTTGGCGGCCTTGAAGCGTTCGTACACCTGGCCCAGTTGCAGGCGCTCCTCGACGTTGCCTTCAAAGCGCAATTTGCAGCCGGTGGCAGAGATGTCCAGCAGCTTGCCGCGCAGTGCGCCGTTACCTTTCAAGTGGGTGCCGTCGAGGACGATGTCGACCAGCTGCGACAGCTTGAGTGCAGCACGGAAGGCGCTGCGGCGCTGATGGTAAGTGACTTCGGCGGGCAGCGGGCCGCGGTAGCAGCGGTGGCCGTCGATCTCGGTGATGGTCAGCGGTGTGTCGCACTCCCAGGCGATGCGTACGCCGTCATGGAAGCCTTCGACGCGGAACGGTTCGCCGTTCTCGATGTACTTCTCGCCATCGCGGGGGATCATTTCATCCAGGGCCAGAACGCCGTTGTCGCGGTCGATGTGCACCACATAGCTCTGGAACCGCTGGCTGCGCTCATGGAAGCTGATGATCAGCGGGTCGTGGCTCTCCAGCAGCTGGCGCAGGTTGGCCGCGATTTCCAAAGGGGTAGTGAGCACCTTTGGTGGCTGGGGGGCATCGGTTTCATTGAACACGGGTTCTCAATCTCCAGGCAAAAACGACACACGCAAGTTACGGCATTTTGCCAGTATGCTCCGTGCCTTGAACAGGGAAAATCACACTTGGCTGAGCGCCCGGGGCTTGGCCATCGGCGAGGTGGTGCCACGGCTGTCGTACAGCGAAGGAGAATCGCCGCCCATGAGGATGCTGACCTGGTTGGCCGTGGCGCGCTGCTGTATCTGGATGACCTGGCCATTGGTCTCGTTGGCCTTCTGGCAGGCATCCATCAATGCGCTGAGCGCATCGAGCCGTTGCAGCAGGGCCTCGCCATTGGGCGACTGTGCGGCCAGGGCCTGCACGCCTGCGCGATCGGTGCTGAGGCCGATGTCGCGCAGCAACTGGCTGCGTCGGCGACCCTGCTGCTCGAGCAAGATGATCAACGACTGCTTGCGGGCCAGGATCTGTTCCAGTAGCGGCATGTCCCGCCCGTGCAGGGCGACCGTCTCGCTCTGGAGCAGGTCGAGCAATTCCTGCGTTGGCGCGATGTCGTTTTCGATCAGTTGCAGCAGAGTGATGTCGTGCATGGCTAACTCTTGGCGTGTTGCGTCCTTGAAGTCAGCGCACCTGGAGGTTAGCGCTGGGCTTCGAAATCAAGCAGTTTACTGGCGACACGGTCGGCGTCGACCTTGTAGCTGCCGTCCGCGATCGCTTGTTTCAACTCGGCCACGCGGGCGCTGTTGACGGTCGGCTGGTCGCGCAGGCTGTCGCTGATCTTCTGCAGCTGCTGGGCTTCTGGGCTGAAATGTACCGCTTCCCCGCTGGCATTGGCGTTGGGCGCTACGCTGTTGGCGTCGGTTTTGTCGACGTTGCCAGGCGCGGCATTGCCGCGAACGCCCCCCGTGCTGGGCGGAGAATTATTCACACGACTGAAGTCGATGACCATGATCAAAACCTCTGGGTATTTGTACGCATACCCTGTTTTCGGCCAGCCCGAAAAAAACTTTAGGCAGGAATGCGGTGCTGTCTGGCAGCACGCTTGCGCACCCGATTTGTGACACAGTTTAGGGGGAGCGGTTCCCTGCCGCCAGCCTTCTGTCGTGATCCGGCGGTGAATATTGCTACATGGCCACCTCGACCTGCCCGGGCCCTGTGACCCGCGCTTTCACCACGCGCTTGGAGTTCAGGTTGCGCACCCGGATCTGTTCCTGCAGGCCGCCTTTGCTCAGGGCTTCGCCTGGCATGCGCACGCTGAGGGTGCCGCTGCGCGCGACAATCACCACGTGATCGCCTTTACGCACCACCTCCGCCTGTTCCAGGTGTTGCTGGGTCAGTACCTGGTCAACCACCGTGGGGCGCAGCAGCTTCATGCCCACTGCCTGGTCCATTTGCGTCAGGTAGCCTGGGCCCAGCGTGCCGACATCGCGTTCGCGCAGGGCAATATCGCCTTCGCCGACCACGCTTTCGCGCTTGAGCGGCCGGGTCATCACCACCACATCGCGCAGCAGCCGTACCTGGGCGGGCACGAAGATCGTCCACGGAGCCGCGCTGTCGCAACGCACCTTCACTGTGACCCGGCCCAGCGGGGTCGGGCTTTCCAGTGATGCGTCAAGTTGCTGGCTGCACAGCGGCATGCGCAGGCGCGGGTCGAGCCTGTTGACCTGGATCTCGTAGCGGCCACCGGTCTGGGTGGTCGCCAGATAATCTTCCACGGTGAATTCAAGAAACCCTTGGGTGACACCGATAAGCTGTTCAGGCAAGGTGAATGCATCCGCCTGGACGCGAACACTGGATGCCATGAGGCACAGGGCTGCCAGTGAACCGGTCAGCAGGCGCGTCAGTCGTCGGGAAAATGTCGTTTTCGTATACATGGCGCTCAAAAAAGCAAAGCCCGTGCCGATTCGGTATACAGGCAATCGTTGGAGGGGTCCGGCATGGCTGGAGTGATGGATTCGGTCAACCAGCGCACGCAGCTGGTGGGGCAGAATCGCCTGGAGCTGTTGTTGTTTCGCCTCAATGGCGACCAGCTCTACGGCATCAATGTGTTCAAGGTCCGGGAGGTGCTGCAGTGCCCGGAACTGACAGTGCTGCCGAAGTCTCATCCGGTGGTGCGTGGGGTGGCCAACATTCGCGGGGCGACCATCCCGATCCTGGACCTGTCGATGGCAACGGGGTTGCCGGGGTTGAAGGAAGACACGCGTAACAGCTTTGTGATCATCACCGAGTACAACACCAAGACCCAGGGTTTTTTGGTGCACTCGGTCGAGCGCATCGTCAACATGAACTGGGAAGAGATCCATCCGCCACCCAAGGGGACCGGGCGCGATCACTACCTGACCGCGGTCACCCGGGTCGACAATCGCATGGTCGAGATCATCGACGTGGAAAAGGTGCTGGCGGAAGTGGCGCCGTCGTCCGAATCGGTGTCCGAGGGTGTGATCGATGCCGAGGTGCAGGACAAGGCCGTGCTGCTGCGGGTGCTGACCGTCGATGATTCGTCGGTGGCGCGCAAGCAGGTCAGCCGCTGTCTGCAGACTGTCGGGGTTGAGGTGGTGGCGCTCAATGATGGTCGCCAGGCGCTGGATTACCTGCGCAAGCTGGTCGATGAGGGCAAGCGGCCGGAGGAGGAATTCCTCATGATGATCTCGGATATCGAGATGCCGGAAATGGACGGCTACACCCTGACGGCCGAGATCCGCAGCGATCCACGCATGCAAAAGCTGCACATCGTCCTGCATACTTCGCTGTCCGGGGTCTTCAACCAGGCCATGGTCAAGAAGGTCGGGGCCGATGATTTCCTGGCCAAGTTCAGGCCGGACGACCTTGCCCAGCGGGTAGTCGACCGGATCAAGGCGACGCATTGAAACGGCCGGGGCCAGTCCCCGGCGCTAGCGATTTAGAAAGAGGCGGCACCATTGTCTACGGGTAATTTGGATTTCGAACAGTTCCGGGTCTTCCTGGAGAAAGCCTGTGGCATCCTGCTGGGCGAGAATAAGCAGTACCTGGTCTCCAGCCGTCTCAACAAGCTGATGGAGCAGCAGGGCATCAAGTCGTTGGGTGAGCTGGTGCAGCGTATCCAGGCACAGCCGCGGGGTGGTTTGCGCGAGCAGGTGGTCGATGCCATGACCACCAACGAAACCCTGTGGTTTCGTGATACCTACCCCTTCGAGGTGCTCAAGAACAAGGTCATCCCCGAGTTCATCAAGGGCAACCCGGGCCAGCGCCTGCGCATCTGGTCGGCGGCCTGCTCGTCGGGGCAGGAGCCGTACTCCATCTCCATGGCCATCGACGAGTTCGAGCGCAGCAACCTTGGCCAGCTGAAGATGGGCGCGCAGATCGTTGCCACTGACCTGTCCGGCTCGATGCTCAACAACTGCAAGACCGGCGAATACGACAGCCTGGCCATCGCCCGCGGCCTGTCGCAGGAGCGCCTGCAGCGTTACTTCGACCCCAAGGGGCCGGGGCGCTGGGCGGTCAAGGCGCCGATCCGCAGCCGCGTCGAGTTCCGCTCGTACAACCTGCTGGACAGCTATGCGCCCTTGGGCAAGTTCGACATCGTGTTCTGCCGCAACGTGCTGATCTACTTCTCGGCCCAGGTCAAGAAGGACATTCTGCTGCGTATCCATGGCACGCTGAAGCCCGGTGGCTATCTGTTCCTTGGCGCATCCGAGGCGCTCAACGGTTTGCCGGACCACTATCAGATGGTCCAGTGCAGCCCGGGCATCATCTATCAGGCCAAGTAACGCCTGAGGCTGCAAGTGAAGGCCGGTGTCGTGAGACACCGGCCTTTTTCATGGGCGATTCAAATGACGTCAATTTTTTGGTTTGCCGCTTTTGCCGGGTGGCAATTGCCGCTTGCCTGCTGCGCGGCGGAAGCGATTTGCCGCTTTTCTGGCAATGGCGGCAGGTCGAAAAGCCCCGGGGCCCAGTGAATGCGGGGCTTTGCAAAGCTGGCACAGGCCTTGCTAAAGCTTAGCCAACGAAATTCTGGTCACCTATGAAGGTTTCCCTGATATGAGCATCAGCTTCGACAAGGCGCTTGGCATACACGAAAAGGCATTGGGCTTCCGCGCCCAGCGTGCCGAAGTGCTGGCCAACAACATCGCCAACGCCGATACGCCGAACTACAAGGCGCGTGACATGGACTTCTCGTCCGTGCTCGCCGCCGAGGCCGACAAGCAGCAGAAAGGGCGCATCGCCCTGGACCGCACCAACAATCGGCATATCGAGGCCGAAGGGCTGGCAATGGCCGACGACACCTTGCAGTACCGTACCCCGATGCAGCCGTCGATCGACCAGAACACTGTCGATGCCCAGATCGAACAATCGAACTACACAGAGAACGCGATCGGCTTCCAGGCCAGCTTCACGTTGCTCAACAGTAAATTCAAAGGGCTGGTTTCGGCCCTGCGCGGAGAGTGACCATGTCCCTTGCCAGTGTTTTCAATATCGCCGGTAGCGGCATGAGCGCGCAGAACACGCGCCTGAACACCGTTGCCTCGAACATCGCCAACGCCGAGACCGTCTCCTCGAGCATCGACCAGACCTACCGTGCACGCCACCCGGTGTTCGCCACCACCTTCCAGAACGCGCAGGCCGGCACCAGCCAGTCGCTGTTCGAAGACCAGGGCGAGGCCGGGCAGGGCGTGCAGGTCAAGGGCATCATCGAGGACCAGAGCAACCTTGAGGCGCGCTACGAGCCGAACCATCCGGCGGCCAACAAGGACGGCTACGTCTACTACCCGAATGTGAATGTGGTCGAGGAGATGGCCGACATGATCTCCGCCAGCCGCGCGTTCCAGACCAACGCCGAGCTGATGAACACCGCCAAGAACATGATGCAGAAGGTGCTGACCCTGGGTCAGTAAGCACGGAGCCGCCATGACCACAACCAATACCAGTAACGAAGTCGGTAGTTCCTACCTGAAATCGTTGCAGAAGCCCGACAGCAAGAACAGCAGCACCACCGGTCAGGCCGGCAGTGCGCTGGGCAAGGATGCGTTCCTGCAGCTGCTGGTCACGCAGATGAAAAACCAGAACCCGCTCGATCCGCAGGAGAACGGTGAGTTCGTCGCGCAGTTGGCGCAGTTCAGCAGCCTGGAAGGTATCCAGTCGCTGAACGATTCGGTCAACGGGATCCTGACCGGTATTGGCTCGTCCCAGGCGCTGCAGGCCACCTCGCTGGTCGGTCGCTCGGTGATCGTGCAGACCGACAAGGCCGTGGTGGACACCACCGCCAGCTTCAATGGCCAGGTCGTGGTGCCGCAGAGCATCAGCGATGGCAAGGTCAGCATCAAGGACAAGGACGGTAACGTCGTCAAGACCATCCAGCTGGGTTCGCAAAAAGCCGGTACCGCCGACTTCATCTGGGATGGCACCAATGAGAAGGGCGAGAAAGTCGCCCCGGGCACTTACACCTTCACGGCTGAGACCACGGTCGAGGGCAAGGCCAAGACGCTGTCCACCTTGCTCCCGGCAAGGGTCAACAGTGTCAGCTTCCAGAACGGCAGCGAGATGATGCTGGACCTGGCCGGCATCGGCAAGATCGGCATCTCCAAAGTCACCAGCATCGGAATCTAACGCCGCAGAATCGGCACAAGGAGCGAGTCAATGTCTTTCAATATCGGCCTTAGCGGTCTCTACGCGGCGAACAAGGCTCTGAACGTTACCGGCAACAACATTGCCAACGTCGCCACCACCGGTTTCAAATCGTCGCGCGCCGAGTTCGCCGACCAGTATTCGCAGTCGATCCGCGGTACCTCCGGCGGCAAGACCCAAGTCGGCAGCGGCGTGAAAACCATGGCCGTTTCGCAGATGTTCAACCCGGGCAACATCAATGGCACCGGCCAGGCGCTGGACATGGCCATCGACGGCAACGGTTTCTTCGCCCTGAGCGACAACGGTTCGCGCATCTATACCCGTGCCGGCGCCTTCTACAGCGACAAGGACGGCTACGTCGTCAACTCCAGCGGTGCCAACCTGCAGGGTTATGCGGTGGACGCCAACGGCAAGGTCGTCAAGGGTGTGCTGACCGATCTGAAAATCGACACTTCGAACCTGAAGCCCAACCCGACCGGTCGTGTCTCCGAGACCGTCAACCTCAACTCCAGCGCCACCGCGCCGAGCGTTGCAGTGTTCGATCCGGCCAACGTCAACAGCTACAACTACACCTTCAACACCGATGTCTATGACAGCCAGGGCAACGCGCACCAGCTCAACCAGTACTTCGTCAAGGATGCCGGCACCAACTCCTGGACCATGTACACCACCATCGACGGTCGTAACCCGGCCGACCCGACCTTGACCACGCCGCTGGTCAACAAGCTGCCGTTCAATACCGACGGCACCTTGAATACCGGAGCCATGACGGCAGGTCCGGTAGCCGGCGGCCTGACCATTGGTGCCGACAAGACCTTCCAGCTCACCGGTTGGGTGCCGGCGGAGAAGACTGCGGCGGGCGCCTGGGTTGCCAACGGCGCCACCGCGCGCCCGGGTGGCGTCACCCTCGATATGCTGGCTACCACCCAGTACAACTCGGCGTCGGCCACCACCGCCAAGAGCCAGGACGGCTATGCCACCGGTGAGCTCGCCGGCCTGACCGTCGACCAGAGCGGCAACCTGTTCGCCAACTTCACCAACGGCCAGGATAAGGTCATTGGCCAGGTGGCGATCGCCAACTTCGCCAACCTGCAAGGCCTGACTCCGGTGGGCGGCACGGCCTGGAAAGAGTCCTACGCTTCGGGTGTGCCGATCATCGGCGAGCCGGATACCGGCACCCTGGGCCGCATTGCCGGCAGCTCCCTGGAAGACTCCAACGTCGACCTGACCGGCGAGCTGGTCAACCTGATCAAGGCGCAGAGCAACTACCAGGCCAACGCCAAGACCATTTCCACTGAAAGCACCATCATGCAGACCATCATCCAGATGACCTGATGATCGTGGTTGGGCAAAGCCCCTGCTTGCAGGGGCTTTTTCATATCTGGCGGAGGGTGATGCCATGAGGACAGTGTCGAGGATTGTTGGGGTGCTGCTGGCGCTGCTGGTTGCGTCCTCGCTGCAGGCCGCGCCGGCGCCCTGGTACCAGTGGCAAAGCCTGGCGACCGGGCGCTACCTGTGTTCGGCAACCAACCCGGGCGATGGCTGGAAGCTGCACTCGGGGCCCTACAACAATGGGGCATGCCGTAATGACTGATTCGGCGCTTGCCGCCAGCGGCAAACATTCGCCGACAAACTGACGCTCAGCAGGCCTGCGCGGCCTTGAAAGCCCCGTATTGAAAGGCTTTGTCAGTGTGGTTCGATAATTGCTTAAGCCTTGCCAACGACAGCGCGGCAAGGTTCGCGCAGAGGAGATGCTGTGGACAAGATGCTTTATGTGGCCATGACCGGTGCCAGTCAGAACGCGCTGGCGCAGAAGGCCCATGCCAACAACCTGGCGAACGTTTCCACCAATGGTTTCCAGCGTGACCTGGAGCAGGCGCGTTCCATGCCGGTGTTCGGTGACAGCTTTCCGGCGCGAGCCTTCGCCATGAGCGAGCGCCCGGCCACCGACTTCAGCGGTGGTGCCCTGGTCGAGACCGGGCGTGACCTGGACGTGGCGGTCAGTGGTCAGGGTTTCATTGCCGTGCAGGCGCCCGATGGCAGCGAAGCCTATGTGCGTACCGGCAGCCTGAACATTGACGCCCTCGGTATCCTGCGTGCCGGCAATGGTATGCCGGTGATCGGCAACGGCGGCCCGATCGCGGTCCCGCCCGAGCAGAAGGTCGAAGTCGGTGATGACGGCACCATCAGCATTCGCGCCATGGGTGAAGACCCGCGGGCGCTGGCGCAGGTCGACCGGATCAAGCTGGTCAACCCGGACATCAAGGGCCTGACCAAGGGGCTCGACGGCATGATCCACACGGCCAACGGCCAGCCCGCCAATGCCGACGTCAACGTTCGCGTGGTTTCGGGGTTCCTTGAGTCGAGCAACGTCAATGCGGTCGAGGAAATGACCTCGGTGCTGGCTCTGTCCCGCCAGTTCGAACTGCACGTCAAGATGATGAACGCGGCCAAGGAAGGCGACGAAGCCATGGCTCGGGTTTTGCAAATCGGCTAATCACATTTGAACGGGTGCCGTAAAACAGGCGCACGAGGAGAACACTAGATGCTTCCGGCTCTTTGGGTCGCTAAAACCGGCCTGTCCGCCCAGGACACCAACCTCACGGTCATTTCCAACAACCTGGCCAACGTCTCGACCACGGGCTTCAAGCGCGACCGCGCCGAGTTCCAGGACCTGCTGTACCAGATCAAGCGCCAGCCTGGCGCGCAGTCCACCCAGGACAGCGAGCTGCCTTCGGGCCTGCAGGTCGGTACCGGTGTGCGCATCGTCGGCACCCAGAAGAGCTTCACCGCCGGCAGCCTGCAAACCACCGAGAACCCGCTGGACATGGCGGTCGATGGCCGTGGTTTCTTCCAGATCCTGCAGCCCGACGGCACCGTGTCGTACACCCGTGACGGCACCTTCCACCTGAACTCCGACGGCCAGATCGTCACCGCCAACGGTTTCGCTCTGGAACCGGCCATCGTCGTGCCGCCGGACGCCCAGACCTTCACCGTTGGCCGCGACGGCACCGTGTCGATCACCACGGTCGGCAACCCGGCAGCGCAGATCATCGGCAACATCCAGACCGCCGATTTCATCAACCCGGCTGGCCTGCAGGCGATCGGCGGCAACCTGTTCCTCGAGACCGCCGCCAGCGGCGCGCCGCAGGTCGGCACCCCGGGCCTGAACGGTTTCGGCACCACCCAGCAACAGACCCTGGAAAACTCCAACGTCAGCACCGTCGAGGAGTTGGTCAACATGATCACCACCCAGCGTGCTTACGAGATGAACTCCAAGGTCATCTCGACGGCCGACAAGATGCTGTCGTTCGTCACCCAGCAGCTGTAAGCCCTGATGGCCCGCCGGGTGCGGGCCATTGACCATTCGCTCGCTGTAGCAGCGCCCGTTACACCATGAGGTAAGCGTCATGAATCGTCTGTTGTCCGTTTTCGCCCTTGGGGGGGCGGTGTTGCTGGCCGGTTGCGTCGCGCCGACGCCCAAGCCAAACGACCCGTACTATGCGCCGGTGTTGCCGCGCACCCCGTTGCCGGCGGCGGCCAACAACGGCTCGATCTACCAGGCCGGCTTCGAGCAGGGCCTGTATACCGATCGCAAGGCGTTCCGGGTCGGTGACATCATCACCATCACCCTCAACGAGCGCACCTCGGCGAGCAAGAATGCCGGCTCGCAGATCCAGAAGAACAGCAAGGCCGATATCGGCCTGACCTCGTTGTTCGGCACCATCCCCAATACCAACAACCCGCTGGGCAGCGGCGACCTCACCCTCGAGGCCGGTTACAGCGGTGATCGCACCACCAAGGGCGACAGCAAGGCGACCCAGGGCAACACCCTGACCGGCTCGATCACCGTCACCGTTGCTGAAGTGCTGCCCAACGGCATCATCGCCGTGCGTGGCGAAAAGTGGATGACCCTGAACACCGGTGAAGAGCTGGTGCGTATTGCCGGCCTGGTGCGTGCCGATGACATCGCCACGGACAACACCGTGCCGTCCACTCGCGTGGCCGACGCGCGCATCACCTATTCGGGTACCGGCTCGTTCGCCGATGCCAGCCAGCCCGGTTGGCTGGACCGTTTCTTCATCAGCCCGCTCTGGCCCTTCTGAGTACGGATGACCATGTTCAACGCTAGGCGGTTGATTGCCGCGACACTTCTTCTGTCCTGTGCGTTCGGCGCCCACGCCGAGCGCTTGAAGGACATCGCCAGTATTTCCGGCGTGCGTGCCAACCAGCTGATCGGTTACGGTCTGGTGGTGGGGCTCAACGGTACGGGCGACCAGACCACCCAGACCCCGTTCACCCTGCAGACCTTCAACAACATGTTGTCGCAGTTCGGCATCAAGGTGCCGCCGGGTTCGGGCAACGTGCAGTTGAAGAACGTTGCCGCGGTGTCGGTGCATGCCGACCTGCCGGCTTTCGCCAAGCCCGGCCAGGTGGTCGACATCACCGTGTCGTCGATCGGTAACTCCAAGAGCCTGCGCGGCGGCAGCCTGCTGATGACCCCGCTCAAGGGTATCGACGGCAACGTCTACGCCATCGCCCAGGGCAACCTGGTGGTCGGTGGTTTCGACGCCGAAGGTCGCGATGGCTCGAAGATCACCGTCAACGTCCCGTCGGCTGGCCGCATTCCGGGCGGTGCGAGCGTCGAGCGCGCAGTGCCGAGCGGTTTCAACCAGGGCAACAGCCTTACGCTGAACCTCAACCGGCCCGACTTCACCACGGCCAAACGCATCGTCGACAAGGTCAACGAGCTGCTCGGCCCAGGGGTTGCCCAGGCCCTGGACGGTGGCTCGGTGCGGGTGACCGCGCCGATGGACCCGAGCCAGCGTGTCGACTACCTGTCGATCCTGGAAAACCTCGAGATCGACCCAGGCCAGGCCGTGGCCAAGGTCATCATCAACTCGCGTACCGGCACCATCGTGATTGGCCAGAACGTCAAGGTGTCGCCGGCGGCGGTTACCCACGGCAGCCTGACCGTGACCATCACCGAAGACCCGATCGTCAGCCAGCCGGGGCCGTTCTCCAATGGCGAGACGGCCGTCGTGCCACGCTCGCGGGTCAATGCCCAGCAGGAAGCCAAGCCGATGTTCAAGTTCGGCCCGGGTACCACCCTGGATGAAATCGTCCGTGCGGTGAACCAGGTCGGCGCGGCGCCAAGCGACCTGATGGCCATCCTTGAAGCCCTGAAACAGGCCGGCGCGTTGCAGGCCGACCTGATCGTGATCTGAGGACGCCTGGGATGAATCCGAAAAGCCAGGTTTCCGGCCATGTCGACAGCGGTGCCTACACCGACCTCAATCGCCTGAGCTCGCTCAAGCGCGGTGATCGCGACAGCGAGGGCAACATCCGCAAGGTGGCCCAGGAATTCGAGTCGTTGTTCGTCAGCGAGATGCTCAAGGCCTCGCGCAAGGCCAGTGATGTGCTGGCCGACGAAGAAAACCCGATGAACAGCGATACGACCAAGCAGTACCGTGACATGTACGACCAGCAGCTGGCCGTGAGCATGTCCCGCGAAGGGGGCGGCATCGGCCTGCAGGATGTGCTGGTGCGCCAGCTGAGCAAGCGCAAGGCCAGCACGGTCAATACCAGCCCGTTCCCGCGTATCGATGGGCCGGCCCCGGCGCTGTGGGGTGGCCGGGTGGGCGAGCCTGCGCGGGCCGAACAGCCGGCTGCCGGGCGCAACGATGTGGCGGCCCTCAACTCGCGGCGCCTGGCCTTGCCAGGCAAGCTCACCGACCGCCTGCTGGCCGGTATCGTGCCTTCCTCGGCCACTGGCGATGCGGCCCAGAATGCGCCGTCGCTGGCCGGTGTCGCCCGCGGCGACTGGCAGCCGGCGCGGACCTATGCCGCACCCGCCGAGGGCATGCGTATCGTCGGGCGTGCGGTGGCTCAGCCACCGTTGGCGCCCAACAAGGCCTTTGGCAACAGCGATGCCTTCGTCAGCACCATGCTGCCGATGGCCGAGCAGGCGGCCAAGCGCATTGGTATCGATCCGCGTTACCTGGTGGCCCAGGCGGCGCTGGAAACCGGTTGGGGCAAGTCGGTCATGCGCAACCCTGACGGCAGCAGCAGCCACAACTTGTTCGGCATCAAAGCCACCGGCAATTGGCAGGGTGGCGAGGCGCGGGCGATCACCAGCGAGTTCCGTGGCGGTCAGTTCGTCAAGGAGACTGCGGCATTCCGCTCGTACGACTCGTACCAGGACAGCTTCCACGACCTGGTCAGCCTGTTGCAGAACAACAGTCGCTATAAAGATGCGGTCGGTGCAGCCGATAACCCAGAACAGTTTGCAAGAGAGCTGCAGAAGGCCGGTTACGCAACCGACCCGGACTATGCCCGCAAGATCATCAGCATTGCCCGGCAACTGCAGCCCACCCAGCAATACGCCATGGCTGGCACTACCACGAATCTATAAGGATTGAACCATGTCTCTGATCTCGATCGGGCTGTCCGGCCTGAGTGCCAGCCAGGCGGCGCTGTCGGTCACCAGTAACAACATCGCCAACGCTGCGACCTCCGGCTACTCGCGCCAGCAGACCGTCCAGGTCTCGGGGCCCTCGCACAACATCGGCTCGGGTTTCATCGGTACCGGTACTCAGCTTGCGGATGTGCGCCGGGTCTACAACGCCTACCTGGACAACCAGCTGCGTACCGCGACCTCGCTGAGCACCGATGCGGCCACCTACCTTGATCAGATCGGCAGTGTCGACAAACTGCTGGGCGACAGCAGCACCGGTATCAGCTCGGTGCTGACCGCATTCTTCTCGGCCCTGCAGACCGCTGCGGCCAAGCCCGGTGACGTGGCGTCCCGCCAGTTGCTGCTGACCCAGGCGCAAACCCTGAGCAACCGTTTCAATTCCATCTCCAGCGAATTGAACAAACAGAACGAGAGCATCAACAGCCAGCTCGATACCCTTGCCGGCCAGGTCAACAAGCTCACCTCGAACATTGCCGACCTGAACAAGCAGATCACCCAGCTGTCGGCGTCCGGCGCCACGCCGAACACCCTGCTGGATGCGCGCAGCGAAGCGGTGCGCCAGCTCAACGAGCTGGTGGGTGTCACCGTGCAGGAGCGTGACGGCAACTACGACGTGTACCTGGGTACCGGCCAGTCGCTGGTCACCGGCAATCGGGCCAACACCCTGACCGCCGGGCCGAGCGCCGCCGACAAGAGCCAGTACAGCCTGCAGGTCAACTACCCGACCTTCTCGTCGGATGTCACCTCGGTCATCACCGGCGGGCAGATCGGCGGCCTGTTGCGCTATCGCCAGGACGTGCTCAACCCGTCGATGAACGAACTGGGGCGTGTGGCCCTGGTGGTGACCGACAGCATCAACAGCCAGCTGGGGCAGGGCCTGGATGCCAACGGCCAGTTCGGCAGCGCGCTGTTCTCCAGCATCAACAGTGCCGCGGCGATCAGCCAGCGCAGCCTGGGTGCCACCGGCAACAGCGCTGGTTCCGGCAACCTGGACGTAACCATTGCCAACAGCAGCCTGCTGACCACCCACGACTACCAAGTCACCTTCACCAGTGGCACCCAGTACAGCGTGCGTCGCTCCGACGGCACCGACATGGGCAGCTTCGACCTGAGCACCACGCCACCGCCGGTCATCGACGGCTTCACCCTGAAGCTCAACGGTGGCGGCCTGGCGGCTGGTGACAGTTTCAAGGTGATCCCCACCCGCGCGGCGGCGGGCTCGATCAGCACCACCCTCACCGATGCCAACAAGCTGGCGTTCGCCGGGCCGATCAATGCCACCATCGGCAGCGGCAACGACGGAACCGGCACCATCAGCCAACCGAATCTGGGGACCAGGCTGGATATCTACGGCGGTGCCGACACCGCGT
This sequence comes from Pseudomonas sp. TWI923, assembly GCF_039673365.1. Classification (NCBI taxonomy): domain Bacteria; kingdom Pseudomonadati; phylum Pseudomonadota; class Gammaproteobacteria; order Pseudomonadales; family Pseudomonadaceae; genus Pseudomonas; species Pseudomonas sp. TWI923. Next base: position 51,166 of record NZ_JBDJLM010000001.1, read on the forward strand.
TGATCCAGGATTCGATCAAGCACTCGATGCCGGTACGCATGGTGTTCAGTGCGGCCAGCGGCGGCACCCAGGGCTACACCCTGTTCGATGCCAAGGGCAACAGCATCGGTACCGGCACCATCGTGCCCGGCCAGGAAAACAAGCTGACCATCAACGTGCCGATGGTCGATGCGGCCGGGGCGCCCATTCTCGACGGTAGCGGCAACCCGCGCTCGTTCAGCCTGGAGACCTCGGTCGGCGGCAGCCCGGCGGAGGATGACTCGTTCAGCATGGGCTTCAACGTCAACGGCAAGTCCGATAACCGCAATGCCCAATCGTTGCTCGACCTGCAGACCAAAGCCACGGTCGGTGTCGATTCCGGTGGCGGTAGCAGCTTCACCTCGGCCTATGCCTCGATGGTGGAACGGGTCGGTGCCAAGGCCAACCAGGCCGAAATCGATACCACGGCAACCAAGGCCGTGTACGACTCGGCCAAGGAAGCCCGCAACGGGGTTTCCGGTGTCAACCTGGACGATGAGGCGGCCAGCCTGATCAAGTTCCAGCATTACTACACCGCATCTTCACAGATCATCAAGGCGGCGCAGGAAACCTTCGCCACCCTGATCAACGCATTGTAAGGAGTAGCCATCGTGCGTATTTCCACCGCTCAGTTCTATGAGTCGAGCGCTACCAGCTACACCAGCAACTTTGCCAACCTGATGAAGGTCAAGCAGCAGATCGACTCCGGCGTGCGCATCCAGTCCGCTGGTGACGACCCGGTCGGCGCCGCACGCCTGCTGTTGCTGCAGCAGCAACAGGCCCTGCTCAAGCAGTACGACGGCAACATGACCACGGTGAATAACTCGCTGCTGCAGGAAGAAAGCGTGCTGGCCACCATCAACGACGCCATGCAGCGCGCCAGCGACCTGGCCATTCGTGCAGGCGGCGCCGGGATCAGTGCGGCCGACCGCACCTCCATCAGCAGCGAGCTCAAGGAGATCGAGGCGAACATCTTCGGCCTGCTCAACTCGCGCGATGCCAACGGCGACTACATGTTCGGTGGCACCAAGACCTCGTCGCCGCCCTATGTGCGCAATGCCGACGGCAGCTACAGCTACCAGGGTGACCAAACCCAGCTGAGCCTGCAGGTGTCCGACACCCTGAAACTGGCGACCAACGACACCGGCTTCAGCATCTTCGATTCGGCCAAGAACAAGAGCCGTACCGAGTCCGCCCTGGTGGCGCCGCCGGTCGATGATGGCCGCGTCGCGGTCTCGCCGGGCCTGCTGACCTCGAGCAGTGCGTACAACAGCAACTTCAACGCCGGCCAGCCGTACAAGGTCACCTTCACCAGTGGCACCCAGTACACCGTGACCGATGCCCTGGGTAACGACATCACTGCCGAAACCCCGACCAACGGCACCTTCGACAGCAAGGCCGAGGGCGGTAACCGCATCGCGTTCCGGGGTGTCGAGTTCGAGATCAGCGTCACGCTGCAGGAAGGTGATGACCCCAATGCTGCCGTCGCCGGCCATGAGTTCTCCTTGCAGGCGCGTCCCGACACCCTGACCACCGTCCGTGGCGCCGGTAACCCTTCGAGCGCGCAGATCACCAGCGGTGCGGTGACCGACCCGACGGCCTACCGCAGCACGTTCCCCGACAGCGGTGCGCTCATCAAGTTTACCGGCGCCAACACTTACGAGCTCTATGCGCAGCCCCTGACCGCCGACAGCAAGGTAGTGGCCAGTGGCACCTTTACCGCGCCGGCGCTGACAGTGGCGGGCGTTACCTACCAGGTGTCCGGCACGCCGCAGGCGGGTGACCAGTTTGCGGTCAATGCCAACACCCACCAGAACCAGAGCGTGCTGGAGACCATCAGCCAGCTGCGTACCGCGCTGGATGCGCCGGGCACTGGTGATGCGGCGAATACCGCGCTGAAGAACTCCATCGCTTCGGCGGTCGCCAACCTGGCCAGTGCGCGCGAGCAGGTCGATATCACCCGCGGCTCCATTGGTGCGCGTGGTAACTCGCTCGATATCCAGCGCCAGGAAAACACCAGCCTGACCACCGCCAACAAGGCGACCCAGGACGCCATCGGCAACACCGACATGGCCGATGCGTCGATCATGCTGGCACTGCACCAGGCCATGCTGCAGGCTTCGCAGCTGAGCTTCACGCAGATCTCCAAGCTGAGCCTGTTCAACCAGATGTAACTGAGCGGGTAGCCAAAAGCCCTGGCCAGCCCCGTGCTGCCGGGGCTTTTTTGTGCCTGGCGCACGGCGCTGAGCGGCAGTTGGCAATAAATGAGTGTGACCAATGAGTCAAATCGCGCATCTTCCCTGTATTCTATGCGGCAGCTGCTGCAGCAATTTGTTACCGGTTCGCCAGTGACCTGCCCGAAGTCGGCTTGTCACGGATCCGGTAGTGGGCGCCCTCAATTCACCGAGTGGCGGTCTTTGCCTGTTTTCATTGGGAAGCCAGAATGATTGGCATCAAAAGCATCGCGAGTTACGTGCCCACCGCTGGCCTGGACAACTACGTCCAGGGTGCGAAGTTCGGCAAGGACGAAGAGTTCATGTTCGGCAAGATCGGCGCGTCGTTCCTGCCGCGCAAGGCCGAAGAGCAAGAAACCTCCGACCTGTGCGTCGAGGCCGCCCGTGCCTTGTTCGCCAGCAACCCCGAGCTCGATCCGCAGTCGATCGATGTGTTGATCGTGGTCACCCAGAACGGTGACGAAGAGGGGCTGCCGCACACCGCGGCCATCGTCCAGCACAAGCTGGGCCTGTCCACCCGGGTGGCGGCGTTCGACGTTTCGCTGGGCTGCTCCGGCTACGTCTATGGCCTGTACGCGATCAAGGGCTTCATGCAGGCGGCGGGGTTGAAGAACGGCCTGCTGATCACCGCCGACCCGTATTCGAAGATCGTCGACCCGGAAGACCGCAACACCACCATGCTGTTCGGCGATGCCGCCACCGCCACCTGGATGGGTGAGGGCGCGGTATGGCAACTGGGTGAGGCGCGTTTCGGTACCGACGGTTCCGGTGCCGAGCACCTGAAGGTCACCAACGGCAATTTCTTCATGAACGGCCGCCAGGTGTTCAACTTCGCCCTGGTCAAGGTGCCGGCGCACCTGCATGAGCTGCTCGATGCCAGCGGCCTGCAGTCGGCCGATATCGATGCCTTCTGCATCCATCAGGGCAGCGCGGCGATCGTTGATGCGGTGGCGCGACGCTTTGAAGAGCAGCACCCGGAGAAGTTCGTCAAGGACATGCTCGAAACCGGCAATACAGTGTCCTCCAGCGTGCCGCTGCTGCTGCAGAAGCACATGCTCGACAGCAGCTGGAAGCGCGTGGCCATCAGTGGCTTTGGCGTGGGCCTGTCGTGGGGCTCGGCGATTCTCTATCGCGGCTGATCCGGCACGGTCAAAAAAAGCGCCTGGCGTATTCCGTCAGGCGCTTTTTTTTGCCTTCGAATACCTGTTGAAAAGCCATAAGCCCCTGATTTCGTAGGGGTGGCAGCGTGATGGCATTTTTTTTTTGCAAATGCCCTCAAGCAACCCCCGCAAACGACGATAAACATTACGAAGGTTCTCTAGGCCATACCCGGCGGATGCCAGGGCCGGAAGCCGCAGTACCCATCCAACGAGGATTTCGTCATGGCTTTAACTGTAAACACCAACATTGCTTCGGTTACTACTCAGGTTAACCTGAACAAGGCCAGCAACGCTCAGACCACTTCGATGCAGCGCCTGTCTTCCGGCCTGCGCATCAACAGCGCCAAAGACGATGCTGCCGGCCTGCAGATCGCCAACCGTCTGACCAGCCAGATCAACGGCCTGGGTCAGGCAGTTAAGAACGCCAACGACGGTATCTCGATCGCCCAGACCGCCGAAGGCGCGATGCAGGCTTCGACCGACATCCTGCAAAAAATGCGTACCCTGGCTCTGTCCTCGGCTACTGGCTCCCTGAGCGCCGATGACCGTAAGTCGAACAACGACGAATACCAGGCTCTGACTTCCGAGCTGAACCGTATCTCCGCTACCACCACTTTCGGTGGCCAGAAGCTGCTGGACGGCTCGTACGGCACCAAGGCCATCCAGGTCGGCGCCAACGCCAACGAAACCATCAACCTGAGCCTGGAAAACGTTGCTGCCAGCAACATCGGTTCGCAGCAGGTCAAGTCCACCGCCATCGCCCCGAGCGCGAGCGGCCTGGCTGCTGGCAGCCTGTCCGTTACCGGTAACGGCCAAACCGCCACTGTCGCCTACGCTGCTGGTGCCTCCGCCAAGCAGATCGCCAGCGACCTGAACGGCTCGATCGGTGGTCTGACCGCATCCGCCAGCACCGAACTGCAACTGGACGTAACCGGCGCTACTCCGGCCAACTTCAAGCTGTCTGTCGGTTCCAGCGGCACTGTTGACTTCGTAGGCGTGACTGACAAGGCCGGCCTGGCCGACCAGCTGAAATCCAACGCTGCCAAGCTGGGTATCAGCGTCAACTACGACGAAGTCAAGAAAACCCTGAGCATCAAGTCGGACACCGGTGAGAACATCAGCTTCTCGGGTGCTGACGCCAACGCCCAGGCCAACATCTCGATCGCTGCCAAAGACGGCTCCGGCGCTTACGCTACTCCTGCTGCTCTGGGTGCTGCCGCCGTTGTTGTCACTGGTCAGGTTTCGCTGGACTCGGCCAAAGGCTTCTCGCTGGGCGGCGCTACTGCTCTGTTCGGTGCTGCAACCGTTACCTCGACCAAGACCACCATCTCGCAAACCGACGTCACCGACGCCACCAAGGCTCAGAACGCCCTGGCCGTTATCGACAAGGCCATTGGTTCGATCGACAGCGTCCGTTCGGGCCTGGGTGCTACCCAGAACCGTCTGACCACCACCGTCGACAACCTGCAGAACATCCAGAAGAACTCCACCGCTGCCCGTTCCACCGTGCAGGACGTGGACTTCGCTTCGGAAACTGCAGAGCTGACCAAGCAGCAGACCCTGCAGCAGGCTTCGACTGCGATCCTGTCGCAGGCTAACCAGCTGCCATCCTCGGTCCTGAAACTGCTCCAGTAATTCAGGCGCCTGAGTAAGAGGTGGAAGGGCGCGTTTACGTGCCCTTTCACCTTTTTGACATGAGGAGTTCGAAGCATGGACATGAGTGTCAAGTTGAACCAGATGTACCCTTCGATGCCGCCCCAGGCAGCAGCGACGGCCAAGGACCCGCTGGTGGCACCTGCCAAGGTGCAGGAGGCTGCGCCTTCTGAAGACAAGCCGCACACCCGCGAGGACCTGGAGAAAGCAGTGGGCGATATCCGCGATTTCGTCCAGTCGAGCCAGCGCAAGCTGGACTTCTCCATCGATGATTCAACCGGCCAGGTAGTGGTCAAGGTCATCGCCACCGAATCCGGTGACGTGATCCGCCAGCTCCCGTCGGAAACCGCGCTGAAGCTGGCACAAAGCCTCAGCGAAGCTGGCAGCCTGCTGTTCGACGGCAAGGCATAGGCTGGCATGATTTTTGTTGCTGTCGGTCATTTGATGGATTTATCCGCCAAGGATCCGGCAGCTACTGAACAAGGAGAGCAATGATGGCAGGTACAACAGTCAGCGGTATCGGATCGGGCATCGATACCCAGGCGATTGTGAAGTCTCTGGTGGACGCGCAAAAGGCGCCGAAGCAGACACAGATCAATACCCAGACACTGAAGGCAACCACCACGTTGTCCTCTATCGGCAAGATCCAGGCAGCGCTGGATGCCTTCCGTGGCGCCCTGACCAGCATGACTACCGGCAACAGCTTCGGTGGCCTGAGCCTGAAGTCCTCGGATGAAAAGGTTGCGACCATCACCGCAGGGGCGGGCGCAGCCAACGGCTCCTTCAACCTGGTGGTGACCCAGCTGGCGTCGGCTTCCAAGGTCTCCACCAAGGTGTATGCCGGTGGCGCGACCAGCGTGGTCAACGCCGGTACCAGTACGACCAAGTTGACCATCACCCAGAACGGCAAGGCTCACGACGTCAGCATTCCCCCAGGGGCAACGCTGCAAGATGTGCGTGAGAACATCAACAGCCAGTACGGCACGGCGGGCTTCAGTGCCAACATCCTGACCGATGCCTCGGGTTCGCGCCTGGTCATTACGTCCACCAAGATGGGCGAGGGCTCCGAGATCACGCTGGGCGGGAACTCAGGTGTCGACGTCGGGTATACCGAGGTGGATAAGCCCAAGAACGCCGAATATACGCTCGATGGCATTGCCATGAAGTCCAAGAGCAATGACATCACCGATGCGGTGAGTGGGCTGAACATCAAGCTGGTAGGCACGTCGCCGGAAGATACCAAAGGCAATATCACGCCAACCACGCTTTCCCTGACCACCAGTTCCATTGCATTGAAATCGGGTCTCAAGGGCTTCATCGACACCTACAACGCATTGATCAAAGTGGTCAACGCGGAGACCAGGGTCACCAAGAATGCCGATGGCACCGTGACTGCGGCAGCCCTTACCGGTGATGCATCCATGCGTGCGCTGATGACTTCCATCCGTGAAGAAATGAATGCGCTGTCCGGCAACGGCACCCTGAAGTCGCTTGCTGCGTTTGGCGTCACGACCGCCCAGGACGGCGGTGCGCTGAGCCTGGACGACAAGAAGTGGGATAAAGCCGCTGCCACCAACGCCGCTGACCTTACCAGCATCTTCAACGGCAAGGACGGCTTGATTGCGCGCCTGCAGAGCGTCACCGAGCCCTACGCCAAGGCCGCCACCGGCACCCTGGCCGAGCGCAGCAAGACCCTGACCGAAAGCCTGACCAAGCTCAAGTCCGAACAAGACACCTTGGACACGCGCATGGAGGCCTTGCAAAAGAGCCTGCAGGACAAGTACAACAACATGGACACCCTGGTCACCCAGTTGCGCCAGCAGCAGAACAACGTGCTGGGCACGCTCAACGCCCTGAACAACGCCAAGAGCGACAAGTAATCAGTGATTGATGCGAATGGCCGGGCCTGATGCCCGGCCTTTTTGCACCGGCCGGTAAAGTTTTGACCTTCCGGCCCGATACAGGGACTATCGAACCTTAAGTTTTTTGCCCGTTACGAGGTCGCAAGATGAATCCCATGAGAGCCCTTCGTCAGTACCAGAAGGTCAATTCCCATGCCCAGATTTCCGAAGCCACACCCCATCGCCTGGTGCAGATGCTGATGGAAGGTGGGCTCGATCGCATGGCTCAGGCCAAGGGCGCGCTGGCCCGTGGCGACATCGCCGAGAAAGGCCTGATGCTGGGCAAGGCGATCGACATCATCATCGGCCTGAGCGACGGCCTGGATGCGCAGAAGAGCCACGATCCGGCCTATATCGAGCAGCTGTCCAGCCTGTACGCCTATATGACCAACCGCTTGATGCAGGCCAACATCGACAACGATCCGGCGATCATCGACGAAGTTGCGCAACTGCTGATCACCGTCAAGAGTGGTTGGGATGCCATCGCCGACGCACAGCAGGCCGGCTGAGCCGGTGGGAGAGAGCAAGGTGAATTGCGAGCTGCAACGATTCGACGAAACCCGTGAAGCGCTGCTCGCCGCGTTGGGCGCGCGCGACTGGGACGCGATCAGCAGGCTCGATGAGAGCTGCCGTGGCTGTATCGACGACATGCTTAAGGCGCCGGAGCTCGACGAAGCGGTGGTCAAGGCGCGTCTTGAAGACTTGCTGCACGTCTACCGCGAACTGCTCGACGTTACAATGGGCGAGCGGCAGGCCATCGCCGATGAAATGACGCAGATCAATCAAGCAAAGAATGCGTCGAAGGTTTACCATTTGTTCAGTTAAGATGCACCGAACTGGGGAAAAGGCGCCATAAATTTGACTATGCAGGCCTTTTTGACTTAACTAGTGGCTGTTTTCGAAATTCAGACGTCCGAACACTGACCATTCAGTCGGGATGATGTCGCGCACGCCCGCCGGGCGCCGATATGACTAGGGAAGTTGCTATTGCATGTGGCGTGAAACCAAGATTCTCCTGATCGATGACGACAGCGCTCGCCGCCGCGATCTGGCGGTGGTCCTGAACTTTCTCGGCGAAGAAAACCTCCCGTGCTCCAGTGATGACTGGCAGCAGACGGTCGAGTCTCTTGCCTCCAGCCGCGAAGTACTGTGCGTGCTGATCGGGGCGGTGAAAGCGCCGGCCAGTGTGCTGGGGCTACTTAAGACAGTGGCAGCGTGGGATGAGTTCCTTCCGGTGCTGTTGTTGGGCGAAATTTCTTCCGCCGAGTTCCCCGAGGAACTGCGCCGTCGCGTGCTGTCCAACCTCGAGATGCCGCCGAGCTACAGCCAGGTACTCGACTCGCTGCACCGCGCCCAGGTGTACCGCGAGATGTACGACCAGGCCCGCGAGCGCGGCCGCCAGCGCGAGCCCAACCTGTTCCGCAGCCTGGTAGGCACCAGCCGTGCTATCCAGCATGTGCGGCAGATGATGCAGCAGGTGGCCGATACCGACGCCAGCGTGCTCATCCTCGGCGAGTCCGGCACCGGCAAGGAGGTGGTGGCGCGTAACCTGCACTACCACTCCAAGCGCCGTGAAGCACCCTTTGTGCCGGTCAACTGCGGGGCGATTCCGGCAGAGCTGCTCGAAAGCGAACTGTTCGGCCACGAGAAAGGCGCCTTCACCGGGGCCATCACCAGCCGTGCCGGGCGTTTCGAGCTGGCCAACGGCGGTACGCTGTTCCTCGACGAAATCGGCGACATGCCGCTGCCCATGCAGGTCAAGCTGTTGCGGGTACTGCAGGAGCGCACCTTCGAGCGCGTGGGCAGCAACAAGACGCAAAGCATCGATGTGCGCATCATTGCCGCAACCCACAAGAATCTCGAGAACATGATCGAGGACGGGACCTTCCGCGAGGACCTGTACTACCGCCTCAACGTGTTCCCCATCGAGATGGCACCGCTGCGTGAGCGCGTCGAAGACATCCCGCTGCTGATGAACGAACTGATCTCGCGCATGGAGCACGAGAAGCGCGGTTCGATCCGTTTCAACTCCGCCTCGATCATGTCGCTGTGCCGACATGGCTGGCCGGGCAACGTGCGCGAGCTGGCCAACCTGGTGGAGCGCATGGCGATCATGCATCCATATGGGGTGATCGGCGTGTCGGAGCTGCCCAAGAAGTTCCGCTATGTCGACGACGAAGACGAGCAGTTGGTGGACAGCCTGCGCAGCGACCTCGAAGAGCGCGTGGCCATCAACGGCCATACGCCGAACTTCGCCAACCACGCCATGCTGCCGCCAGAAGGGCTGGACCTCAAGGACTACCTTGGCAGCCTGGAGCAGGGTCTGATCCAGCAGGCACTGGACGATGCCAACGGTATCGTTGCGCGTGCGGCTGAACGTTTGCGTATTCGTCGTACCACCCTGGTCGAGAAAATGCGCAAGTACGGCATGAGCCGCCAGGGCGGCGAGGACCAGGCGGAGGATTGACGCCCGGTCTTGCGCCTGTACCAGTCACTTCACGGGCATGCCCGCGAAGTGACTGGTACAGGTAGCCTGCATCCCCATCTGTGCCACGGTTATCGCTTTACTGCTGGCAGCAATCGATTCTGTGACGGAAGGCCGTGCGAGAGAGCGCGATGCCCCTGGCTGTGCCGCGCGCGCTGAGTCGCCGGACCTGCGTTGGCATTCATCAAAAAGTCCGCAGGGACAAAGCCGACTCCATAGCGTCCGCCTTCGTAAAGCAGGCATGCGTTTTGCTTTGGCTAGCATAAAGGGCCAGGGGACAGTTTTTTGTCACCCCTCCGACCAATGCGGACCAACAGCATAATGAAAGCAGTCATTCTGGCCGGTGGGCTGGGCACACGCATCAGCGAAGAATCCCACCTGCGCCCCAAGCCGATGATCGAGATAGGCGGCAAACCGATCATCTGGCACATCATGAAGATCTACTCGCATTACGGTATCAACGACTTCGTCATTTGCCTGGGCTACAAGGGGTACGTGATCAAGGAGTATTTCGCCAACTACTTCCTGCACATGTCGGACGTGACCTTCGACATGGCGCAAAACCGCATGGACATCCACAACCGCCATGCCGAACCTTGGCGGGTGACGCTGGTGGATACCGGCGAAAACACCGCCACCGGTGGCCGCCTCAAGCGCGTCCGTGAGTACGTTGGCGATGAAACCTTTTGCCTGACTTACGGCGACGGTGTATCCGACGTCGACCTTCCCCGACTGATCGACTTCCACCGGCAGCACGGCAAGCTGGCCACGGTTACCGCCGTGCAGCCGCCGGGGCGTTACGGCGCGTTGGATGTGCAGGGCGAACAGGTACGCGGCTTCCAGGAAAAACCGCTGGGCGACGGTGGCTGGATCAATGGCGGCTTCTTCGTGCTCGAGCCGGCCGTGCTCGATTACATCGCCGGCGATGGCACCACCTGGGAAAACGAGCCCATGCGTCGTCTGGCCGAGGACGGCCAGCTGATGAGCCACCTGCACCGTGGCTTCTGGCAACCGATGGATACCCTGCGTGATCGCATGCTGCTCGAAGCACACTGGAAGAACGGCGAAGCCGCATGGCAGCTATGGCGCTGAATCCTGCATTCTGGGCGGGGCGCCGAGTTCTGCTGACCGGGCATACCGGCTTCAAGGGCGGTTGGCTGGCCGTATGGTTGCGTCAGTTGGGCGCCGAACTGCGCGGCTTCGCCTTGCCTGCCGCAACCACGCCATCGCTGTGGCAAGTTGCGCAGCTGCAGCAGCAGGTACCCGGCGATTTCGCCGATATCCGTGATGCCTCGGCCCTGGCCCGAGCGCTGCAGGATTTTCAGCCCGAACTGGTGCTGCATCTGGCGGCTCAGCCACTGGTGCGTGAATCCTATCGTGCGCCTGCGGACACCTACGCAACCAATGTCATGGGTACGCTCAACCTGCTCGAAGCGGTGCGGGCCACGCCGTCCGTGCGTGGCGTGCTGGTGGTGACCACGGACAAGTGCTACGAGAACCGCGAGTGGCCCTGGCCCTACCGGGAGCAGGATGCCCTGGGCGGCTTCGATCCCTATAGCAGCAGCAAGGCCTGTGTCGAGCTGCTGTGCGCGAGTTACCGCGACTCTTTCCTGCGTTCCTCTGGCGTTGCCCTGGGCACTGCGCGCGCAGGCAACGTGCTGGGGGGCGGGGACTGGTCTGCCGACCGCTTGTTGCCGGACATCTTTCGCGCCTGGCAGGACGGTCAAGAGGTGACCTTGCGTTATCCCGATGCGACGCGGCCCTGGCAGCACGTGCTCGACCCGCTGATGGGCTATCTGCAGCTGGCGCAGGGCTTGCTCACTGACGCCGAGCAGCATGCCGCAGCCTGGAACTTTGGCCCTGACAGCGCAGGGCTGGCCACCGTCGGCGAAATCGTCGAACGCCTTGCCGACCGTTGGCCAGGCGAGGCTCGCTGGTCGGTTGCCAGCGATGCCCAGCCGCACGAAGCCGGTCTGCTGGCCCTGGACTCCAGCAAGGCCCGGCAGAGGCTTGGCTGGGCGCCGCGCTGGTCGCTGGATGACACCCTGAGACATACCCTGGACTGGCATCTGGCCTGGCGCGCAGGGCGTGATATGAACATCGTTACCCGCGAGCAGCTCGCGGTTCACCAAGGCGGAACCCATGAGTGACAGTACGGCGCAGCAGTTGCGCCAACAGATTGCCGAACTGGTCGGGCGCTACGCCGAGCTGCAGATGGCGCCCAAACCCTTCGTGGCCGGGCAGAGCAGCGTTCCGCCAGCCGGCAAGGTGATCGGTGCGGGCGAACTGCAGGCCATGACCGAGGCCGTGCTGGATGGCTGGCTGACCACCGGGCGCTTCAACGAGGCGTTCGAAAAGCGCCTGGGCAAGTACCTGGGGCGCCGCTGCGTACTCACCACCAACTCCGGCTCGTCGGCCAACCTGCTGGCGTTTTCCGCCCTGACCTCGCCACGTCTCGGCGACCGGGCGATCAAGCCTGGCGACGAGGTGATCGGCGTTGCCGCCGGTTTCCCGACCACCGTCAACCCTATCCTGCAGTTCGGCGCGGTACCGGTGTTCGTCGATGTCGAGATGGGCACCTACAACATCAACCCGGCGCTGATCGAAGCGGCCATCGGCCCGAAGACCAAGGCCATCATGCTGGCCCATACCTTGGGCAACCCCTTCGACCTGAGTGTGATCCGCGCCCTGTGCGACAAGTACGGCCTGTGGCTGATCGAAGACTGCTGCGATGCCCTGGGTTCCACTTACCAGGGGCGCATGGTCGGCACCTTTGGTGATATCGGCACCCTCAGCTTCTACCCTGCGCATCACATCACCATGGGCGAGGGCGGAGCGGTGTTCACCGACTCCCCGTTGCTCAAACGCATCATTGAGTCGTTCCGCGACTGGGGCCGCGATTGCTACTGCCCCCCGGGCGAGGACAACACCTGTGGCAAGCGCTTCTGCTGGCAACTGGGTAGCTTGCCGGAAGGCTACGACCACAAGTACACCTACTCGCACCTGGGCTACAACCTGAAGATCACCGACATGCAGGCCGCATGCGCCCTGGCGCAGATGGATCGGGTCGATGATTTCGTTGCCGCGCGCAAGCGCAACTTCGCCTGGCTCAGCGAGCGCCTGGCCGGTTGTGCGGACAAATTGATCCTGCCGCAGGCCACTCACGAAAGTGATCCTTCCTGGTTCGGCTATCCGCTCACCCTGCGCGACGGCTGTGGGGTAAAGCGCGTCGAGCTGTTGCGCTACCTGGACGAGCAGGCTGTGGGTACACGCCTGCTGTTCGCTGGCAATCTGACCCGCCAGCCCTACATGCAGGGGCAGCAATATCGGGTTGCCGGCGAACTGCCGGTAACCGACAAAATCATGAGCGACACGTTCTGGATCGGCCTCTGGCCGGGCTTGAGCGATGACCATCTGGAGCATGCGGCGCGCAGTCTCGAAACCTTCCTGCAGAGGCTGTGCTGATGCGCGCCTATGTCCTGTGTGGTGGTTTCGGTACACGCCTGCGCAGCGTCACGGACGCGCAGAAGGCCCTGGTGCCCGTTCACGGTGAGCCCTTTCTGGCGCGCGTATTGAGCCAGTTGGCCCGTGCCGGCATCAGCGAAGGCGTACTGTGCGCGCATTACCGCGCCGAGCAGGTGGCCGAGCAGCTTGCCGAGTTGTCTCGCCATGCGGGTCTGCCACTGTCGCTGGTGGTGGAGCAGAGCCCACTGGGCACGGGCGGCGCACTGCTCAACGCGTTGCGCGAGCAACCAGCTCAAGGGCGGTATCTGGTACTCAACGCCGACACCTTTGTCGACGCGCAAGGTTATCGGCAGATGATGTTGAGCGAAGGCAATGCCGTGCTGGCAGCGCGGGTCGATGACCGCGGCCGTTATGGCAGCCTGGCGCTCAATGCCACGGGGCACCTGGCTGGCTTGCAGGAAAAAGGCCTGCAGGGGCCCGGCCTGATCAACGCGGGGGTTTATGCCTTCACCGCGCCGGCCTTCGCCGCCACGCCCGTTGGCGCCTGCTCCATGGAGCACGATCTGTTGCCCGAGTTGCTCCAGCGCGAGGCCGTTTCCGTTGTCGATTACAGCGGGCGCTTCATTGATATCGGCACGCCAGAATCGCTCGCGCGCTACACCGACGAATTTTTTCCGGATACATCGCTATGAGCCTGCTGGTGCAGACCCTGAGCATAGGCGAACGCCAGAGCATTCTTGATGCGGTCAAGTGCATCGAGGCCGGCGCCTTGCAGATCGCCTTCGTGGTGGCCGACGATCAGCGTTTGCTGGGTGTGGTCACCAACGGTGACGTACGTCGCCACCTGCTGCAGGGCGGCCAGACCGACCTGCCGGTAACCACCTGCATGAACAGCCATTACCGCGCTGTTCAGGCCGATGCATCGCGCGAGGAGTTGCTCAAGGCATTCGACCTTGGTTTCAACGCCATCCCGGCCGTGGACGAGCAAGGGCGCCTGGTCGAGGTCTACACCCGCCTGATGGCGGCCAGCCCGGAAGTGCCGGTGCTGGCACGGGCCCGTGCGCCGGTACGCATGAGCTTCTGCGGCGGCGGTGCCGACCTGACCTATTTCTTCATCGACCACCCGGCCGCGGTGCTCAGCTGTACCGTCGGCCTGTATGCCCATGCCACCCTGGTTCCCCGGGGCGACCGTGGCATCCGCATCTTCTCCGAGGACCTGGGGCGCGAGGAGGACTACGACTCCCTGGCCGACCTGCTGGCCGCCAGTGAAAAAAGCCTGTTGGCGACCATCGTTTCGGTGATCAAGCCGCAATACGGCTTCGACCTCTACCTGCGTTCGGACTTTCCGGTGGGCTCTGGGCTGGGCGGCTCCTCCGCGGCCACCACGGCCACCATCGCGGTATTCAACGAACTGCGCCAGGATCGCTGGAGCACCTACGAGATCGCCGAACTGGCGTTCCAGGCCGAGCGCCTGTGCTTCGGCATCGCCGGTGGCTGGCAGGACCAGTACGCCTCGGCCTTCGGCGGCTTCAACCTGATCGAATTCGAGAACCAGCGCAACCTGGTGCACCCGATTCGCCTGGAAGAGGCGATCCGCAATGAGCTGGAGTCCTGCCTGGTGTTGTGCGACACCGGCATCTCCCACGACTCCGGTCGCCTGCATGATCTGCAGCGCGAGGAGATGCAGGCCGAGGCCTCGCAAACCGACCTGCTCCATGCCAGCGTGGCGCTGTGCCGGCGCATGCACCGCTATCTGATTCGCGGCGAGCTGCGCGATTTCGGCCTGTGCCTGGACGAAGCCTGGCGCCTGAAAAAGCGTTTTTCCTCGGCCATCAGCCATGGGCGCCTCGATGAAATCTACGCCGCTGCACTGGCGGCCGGCGCGCTCGGCGGCAAGCTGCTCGGCGCCGGCGGCGGTGGCTTCTTCCTGTTCTACGTACAACCCCAGCATCGCCAGCGGGTGGTGCATGCGGTGCGCGCACTGGGCTGCCAGACTCAAGGCTTCCGCTTCGAGTCCTGCGGTGTTACTTCCTGGCGGACGAAAATCCAATGACCCCGATTATTCTCGACGGCATCGCCCTGGGTGGCGAGCGCGTCTATGTCATCGCCGAAGCCGGCAACAACCACAACGGCTCGCTGGCATTGGCCAAACAACTGGTGGATGCCGCCATTGCGGCGGGCGCCGACTGCGTCAAGTTCCAGTTGCGCAACCGCGAGGCGCTGTACCGGCGCAAGGCCGATGGCTCGCGCGCCGAAGACCTCGGCGTGGAGTACATCCAGGACCTGCTGGACAAAGTCGAGCTGAGCCTCGACGAGCACCGCCAGCTGCGTGCCTACTGCGCGCAACAGGGCATCACCTACCTGTGTACCCCCTGGGATGAACCCAGTGTCGATGCCCTGGCAGCGTTCGACGTAGCGGCGCTGAAAATCGCCTCGGCGGACCTGAGCAACCCCTACCTGATCGCCAAGGCCGCCAGCCTGGGCAAGCCGCTGATCCTGTCCACCGGCATGTCCTTCGAGCACGAAATCATCCGTGCCATCGAACAGCTCAATGCCCTGGGCACGCCCTTCGCGCTGCTGCACTGCAACAGCGCCTATCCGGCGCCGGAAGGGGATATCCAGCTTGGCTACCTGCGCCGCCTGCAGGAGTTGCACGGCCTGATCGGCTATTCCGGGCATGAGCGCGGTATCGCCATTACCCTCGGTGCCGTGGCCCTGGGTGCCAAGCTTGTGGAGCGCCACATTACCCTGGACCGCAACATGGAAGGCCCGGATCACCTGGCCAGCCTGGAGCCTACCGAATTCCGCCAACTGGTGGACGGCATTCGCCAACTGGAACTGGCGCTGCCATGGCAAGGCCCTGGCCGTCATGCCAGCCAGGGGGAACTGCTGAACCGCGAGAACCTCGGCAAGAGCGTGATCGCCGCACGCGAGATCCCCCGTGGTGCAGTCCTGGAGCCGGGCATGCTGCGTATCGCCAGCCCCGGCCAGGGCTTGGCGCCGTACCGGCTGCCGGAGCTGCTGGGCAAGCCCGCCCAGCGCGACATCGCCCAGGGCGATTTCTTGTTCGAGAGCGACCTGCAGGAACAACCCGCCGAGCAGAAACTGGCGTTCGACATGCCGATTCGTTGGGGTGTGCCGGTGCGCTATCACGACTTCCTCGATTACCGTCGGCGCATCGAGCCGGACCTGTTCGAGTTCCACCTGTCCTACCGCGACCTCAGCCTGAAACCGCAGCCCTTCCTGGCCCAGGTGGAATGCTCGCGCCTGGTGGTGCACGCCCCGGAGCTGTTCGAGAACAGCGAACTGCTGGACCTGGTGGCGGACGACCCGGCCTATCGCCGGCGCTCCATCGACAACCTGCAGCGCGTGGTCGATGCCACCCTGCAGATCGGCGAGTTCTTCCCCGCCGCCGATGCCCGGCTGATCGTCGCCAACATCGGTGGTTTTTCTGCCGATGCGCCACGCCCGCTGGCCATGCGCCCCGAGCTCTACGAGCGTTTCCATGAGGCCTGCCGCCAGGTGGATTTCGCCGGCACGGAGCTGATCCCGCAGAACATGGCGCCGTTCCCCTGGCACTTCGGCGGCCAGCGCCACCAGAACATTTTCATGATGCCCGACGAACTGGCGGCCCAGGCCCGCGAGCACCGCCTGCGCTTGTGCCTGGACCTGTCGCACCTGCAGATGACCTGCTTCCACTTCGGCCTCGACTTCCAGGCCGCACTGGCGCTGCTGCTGCCGCACTCGGCGCACCTGCACGTGGCCGACGCCAAGGGCACCAACGGCGAAGGCGTGCTGATGGGCACCGGCGACATCGACTGGCCGGCCAGCTGGGCACAGATTCGCCAACATCCCGAGGTCAGCTTCATTCCTGAAGTCTGGCAAGGGCACAAGGATCATGGTGCCGGCTTCTGGTCGGCACTGCAGTATTTGACGCGGCTTGCTTAAGCGCCGGTTTCGAGGGGGAATTCAAGGTGACACAGACTATCCGTGTAGCGGACTACATCATGGAGCGCCTGGCGCGTCTGGGCGTGGGGCAGGTCTACTTCCTGCCAGGCGGCGGTGCCATGCACCTCAACGACGCGTTGGGGCGCCACCCTGAACTCGAGCCGGTGCTGTGCCTGCACGAGCAGGCGGCGGCGATTGCCGCTGAAGCCGCCGGCAAGCTCACCGGTGGGCCGGCGGCGTGCATGACCACCTGTGGCCCGGGGGCGACCAATACGGTTACCGCAGTGCTCGGTGCCTGGCTGGACTCGACACCGGTGTTCTTCGTGTCCGGCCAGGTCAAAAGTGCTGACCTCAAAGCCG
Organism: Pseudomonas sp. TWI923; assembly: GCF_039673365.1. Lineage (NCBI taxonomy): Bacteria > Pseudomonadati > Pseudomonadota > Gammaproteobacteria > Pseudomonadales > Pseudomonadaceae > Pseudomonas > Pseudomonas sp. TWI923. Next base: position 68,390 of record NZ_JBDJLM010000001.1, read on the forward strand.
GCACTGGCCTGCGCATGCTTGGCGTGCAGGAAGCCGACATCGTTTCGATTGTCGAGCCGATTACCAAGGCGGCGGTCACCCTGACCGATCCCGAGGCGGTAGCCGAGGTCTTCGACCAGCTTGAACATGCCGCGCTCAGCGGCCGTCGTGGCCCGGTATGGCTGGATGTACCGCTGGACGTGCAGGCCGCCCGGATTGACCCGGCGACCTTGCGCCGGGCGCAGTTGCCTGCGGCCAGCGAGCAAGCGGACATCAGCGCGGCGGTTGCGCAAACCCTGAGTTTGCTGCGCCAAGCCAAACGCCCAGGCATCATCGCCGGAAGCGGCATTCGCATGGCAGGTGCGGTTGACGCATTCAACCAGTTGATCGAAGCCGCAGGCGTACCGGTCATGCCGACCTGGCTGGCCATGGACATCATCGAAGACGAGCATCCACTTTACGGTGGCCGTCCCGGCTCCATTGCACCGCGCTGGGCCAACTTTGCGCTGCAGAACTGCGACCTGCTGATTGTCCTTGGCTCGCGCCTGGACATGGCGTTGACCGCTTACAACCATGCTCACTTCGCGCCCTATGCGAAGAAAGTCGTGGTGGATATCGACCCTGCGGAAATCGCCAAGCTGCAGATGCCCATCGAGGTTTCGGTAGTCTCCGACGTCAAACCCTTCATCGAAGCCTTGGCTGAGCAAATCGGCCGTGATCGCCTGCCGTCCTACGCTGACTGGCTGGCGCGCATCGCGCAGTGGCGCGAACAGTACCCACTGCTGCAGAGCGAGCACGCCGACGACAGCCAGGGCGTGAGCATGTACTACTTCACTGACCAGCTGTCCTCGCTGCTCAATGAAGGTGACGTGATCGCGCCGGGCAGTTCGGGCTTCGCTTCCGAATTGTTCCTGCTCAATCTGCGCCTCAAGAAGGGCCAGCGTTGCTTCCACAACCGTGGCACGGGCTCGATGGGCTTCGGCATTCCGTCGGCAATCGGCGCGTGCCTGGCCTCTGGGCGCCAGCCGACCGTCTGTGTTGAGGGTGACGGTGGCTTGCAGTTGAACATCCAGGAGCTGGCGACCCTGGCCGCGCACAAGCTGCCGGTCAAATGCTTTGTCATCAACAATCAGGGCTATGCCTCGATTCGTGCATCGCAAAGTGCGCACTTCAACCTGCTGGTCGGTGCCGATGCCACCAGCGGCCTGCAACTGCCGGACCTGGCCCAGCTGACCAGTGCGTATGGCGTGGGTTACGCGCGCATCGAGTCGCATGCCAACCTGCAGGCCAACCTGCAGGCTGTGCTGGAGCGCGATGGTCCGGTGATCATCGAGGTGCTGGTCCAGGTCGAAGAGCCACGGATTCCGCGGGTCATGACTCGCATGGATGAAAATGGCAAGCCGGTAACCGGTGCCCTGGAAGACCTGTATCCGTTCCTCAGCCGCGAAGAGCTGGCGCAGCAGATGGCCGTTTCGCTGGATGCCGGGGCATGAAAGTGTGGCTCAAGCGCCGCTTGACCGGGTTGTGCTACGGCTACCTGCGTAGCCAGCGCGATTGGGCGCATGAAAAATCGCCGCGGGTGCGTCATGCCCGCGTGCTGCCCATGGCCAGCCACGCGCCCTGGGTCAATGACAGCGCATTTCTGAACACGTACGAGAGCGTGCGTCAGCACACGCTGGTCGACATCATGCGCTTGTACGAGCTGTGGACGCTGGCGCGTCAGCTTGAGCGCGTCGAGGGTGATTTCCTCGAGGTTGGCGTGTGGCGCGGTGGCTCGGGGTGCTTGCTGGCAACGGCCGGTCAGCGTGAGGGGCGCAGGGTGTTCCTGGCTGATACGTTCACTGGCGTAGTCAAGGCCGGGGCGCGCGACACCCAGTACAGCGGCGGCGAGCATGCCGACACCGATGTTGATCTGGTCCTGGAGTTGGCCAAGCGTTGCCAAGTGCAAGACAGCGTGCGCGTGCTGGTCGGCATGTTCCCAGAGCGCAATGCCGAGCAGGTCAGTGACAGGCTGGCGTTACTGCATATCGATGTGGACGTTTTCGAGTCCGCCCGCGATGTATTGCTTTGGGCTGCCCCCAGGCTTGTGCGCGGCGCCGTGGTGGTGTTCGACGATTACGGGTTCTACGGCTGCGAAGGGGTAACGCGCATGGTCGATGAGTTCGTCGCGCAGAACAGCGGGTATCGCTTCCTGCATAACCTCAACGGGCATGCCGTGCTGATCAAGGTAGCGGATCATGGCGAATGAGTTCGGCTACGACCACCTGCTGATCTACGGGGGCAGGCTCGCCGGGCGGCGTGTACGGGACTACCTGGCTGCTCGTGGGCAGCGCGTGGATGCTTTTCTCGATCGCGATGAAAGCCTGGGTGAAGTGGACGGTGTGCCGGTCTTCAGCGCTCAGGGCTGGGCTGCCAGGCATGACCCGGCCAAAGCCTGTGTGTTGATCGGTGTATTCAACGCCCATGTGGATACCAAGACCATTTTCGATGATCTGGAGGCGTTGGGGTTTGGCCGTCTGGTCAGCCTGGTCGAGTTCGTACGCCTTTATCCAGAAGACCAGCCATTTCGTTACTGGCTGGTTGCCCCCGCATTCTATGAACAGCATGCACCGCGTATTGCAGCGTTGCGCGCTGCGCTTGAGGATGAAGCCAGCAAACAGTTGTTGGACGCTATAGTCGAGTACCGCACCCTGGGTGATCCGCGTTGCCTTCCTGCGGTTACCGGCCAGCAGTATTTCCCGGCAGACCTGCCGCGCTTGCCGGAACCACTGCGATTTATCGATTGCGGTGCCTACGTCGGCGACACGGTTGAGGAATTGCTGGCTGCCGGGTTCGCCTTCACCAGCCTTGCGACATTCGAACCGGATCTGGATAACTACCGCCAGCTGACGGCTCAGCTTGGCAAGGTGCCGGGTGCGATCCACTTTCCTTGCGGCGTGTCCGACAGCAACCGCTTGAGCGGATATGACCCCAGCCTGGGGGCGGGTGGTCACCTGGTCGAGTCTGGCGGCAATCCGGTGTGCTGTGTGCGCCTGGATGATGCCTTGCCGGGATTTGCGCCGAACTTCCTCAAGATGGATATCGAAGGCGAAGAGCCGGCAGCGCTACGCGGCGCGCAGGCGCTGCTGCGTGCACATCGCCCGCACCTGGCCATCAGCATCTACCACCGTGCGGAGCACCTCTGGGAAATAGCCGAGCAGTTGCAAGGCTATGAGTTGGGCTACCGCTTCTACCTGCGCTGTCACTCGCCCAGTACCTTTGATGCAGTGCTCTACGCGGTACCTGGAAAACCGTGAGCAGCATCTCTGCTTTTTCATCAGCGAAATGCCTGGCGGTCGCTTTGCAAGGAAATTGGACGTGCGGTCAATGAATAAACCTTCGACGATAGACGAGCCAGTCGTTATCTACGGTGGCGGTCAGATAGGTGTTGGTTTTTGCCGGCGCTTGATGCAAAGCGGCGTGAATGTGCGCGCCATCATCGATCGCAACCCGCAAGGCGTAACGAATGCGCCGGTCCCGGTGATGACGGTGGAGGCGTGCATTCAAAGCACTGGCAATGCGCTGGTGTTCGTGGCGATAGGCAATGGCCTTGCCCACCCGGCCATTGCACGTGCCTTGCACAGCGTCGGCTACGACAGGTTATTGCACCTGCCCGTGTTTCTTCGTGGGGAAAGGGCGGCGGCCATGACGCAGGCATGGAACGCATTTTATTCGGGTGATTATGCAGTGCCGTTCTGCAGTTTTGACGAACTGTATACCGTACGTGCCGGCGACTACCTGTTGAGCGCGTTTTCAGATTATGTGACTGCCATCGTGCACAAGGACTATGTCTACACCGTAAGGCGATCCTACGAAGGCATCGAGCACGATTACGCTGATTACTTCAAATGGCAAGGCCAGGAGCAGGACGTTATCGACAAGGCGACCAATGTCCGGCTGGATGATCCGGCGGTCAAGGCGCTACTGCCTTGTGATGAACTGTTTACCCAAGAGCAATTGGATTTCTATCGCGCGAAAACCTTCTTCGATATGGGGCACTATTATCGCGAGGCTGCGTCGGTCGCGGTGTTTGATGGCGCCTTGCATCGCTTCAATATCCTCGATGGCTCTCATCGTGCTTTCTATCTGGAGCGTCAGGGCTTCGATGGCATTCCGCTGAAAATGAAGCGAGCGGAGTGGGACGCTTATTTCAGAGAGCACCAGGCGCAGGCGCTGATGGATTACTGCAGGCAGTTGCAGTCGCTCCCGGCTGTCGTCAAGCATCCTGCGTTCATGTCGTTCCCGGTACTCGAGCGTGAGCCAGACGCTGAGTTCCTGCGCCTGCTCGAAGGGGTATGCCCGCTATGATGCTGACGTCTGATACGCCGGTAGTTCTGTACGGTGCCGCCCATCGTGGAACGATGGTCTCGCGCTATCTGAAGGGGCGCTGCAATGTTATCGGCTTTATTGACAAGCGTGCTGCCGAGATAACCCATCATGAGGGGCTGCCGGTCAGCCGTGTCGCCGATGCAGACAAAGCGGCACTCGTTATCGTCTGCGTAAACAATATTTTCGAGCACGAAAGCATTGCACTGAGTTTGGCGGCAGAGGGTTTCGAGCGGGTTGTCTTTTGCCCGGTAAACGGCTCCAACATGGCGTGGCGATCCGCTGAAGAGCGGGCGCAGATGGCAAGTGTTCACAACGCTATCATCGACGAGCAGCTGACCTTGCCCGTCGAAGTTCCCGCGTTGCATGGGCTGTTTCGTCCGGAGTACAAGGATGATGCGCTGATCAGTGCCGAAGACGGTGAGGTGCTGGCGTGGATACCCGCCTGGTTGGTCTGTGCACGGCGAAACGGTAATGGGCTGTTCAAGGACAGCCCGGTGTTTACCCTGTTCCCCTACCTGGAGCTGTTCAAGTGGTTCGATGGCGAGGCTGACGCAACCCCGAACCATTACATGGACCTCTACTGTCGCAACGCGGCTGATCAATTCGGCATCGCGCAGACAGACGCGTGGGTGGAAAACGTGCTTAGCAGCCGTAGGCAGGTGTATGAGCGCATGCGGCAAACCGAGTCGGTCGATCCCTTGTTCTTTGTGAATCATGCGGTCAACGCGGATTGGAACAGTGATGAAAGTCACTTCAACATGGACAGCGGCAAGCACCGTGCAGCGTTCCTGATCCATCGCAAGCGATCACTGGTTCCGCTCAAGCTGGACAATGCGGACTATGAGGCATACCTCAATCGGCCTGCGTTGAAAGCACTGATCGATTGCATGCTGCGCTCAAATATCACCGAGCTGCCTTATCCGGTGATGCATGCGTACTTTCTGAGAGTTCCCTATCGGGCAGACAGTGCTTTTTATGAGACGTTGCTGAAGTCATGCCGCGCCCTCGTGCTGAAAAATTTCAGTGAGACCGGCAGGGTTAGCCTCAGCGGCGTTCGACTACGGGCAGAAAGCGCTGATCTTGAGCCATTGGCGCAAGCGTTTGCCGTGCTGGGGTGTTCAGTTCAGCACGGTTATCAAGAAAGCGAGTTTGATCGCGCTGTCCGGGATTTGTATCGCATTTCCGATCGCTTCGCACGGGCGGGCAGTGTGCCACAGGCGTGTGATTTTGTACTGGATGAGTGGGTGGCTCGATAATGCGTGCGCAACTAATTGATGTGTGTTCGAAGCCTGATTTGCAGCAGCAGGTGGACGATGTCATTGAGCGAATGGAGCGGCACTGTCCGGTGCGCATCTTGTGCTACTCGCTGATGGGCTCCATTCCTCTTGGTATGGGCAATGCGTCGTCTGATTATGATTTGCTGGCATTTTACCAGCCACTGAAGGCCATAAGCTCGGATCAGTACGACGTCATCAATAATAAAACCCCTCTGCTGGGGGCGGCGCATATTGCCGGGCAGGTGAATTTGCTGCTGGCTGATAGTGAGTTGTGTTCCTTGAAGTTTGTGGATATGCCTGAGGCGGTTTTCGCTCAGGACTACCCTCATCACCTGAATTCACTGACAGTTCATGATCGTGCGTTTGATATCTCGGTGGTGCCTGGTAACACCTCACCCAAGGTGGCCTCGATTTTTTCCGATATGTTTTATTACGGTGGCGGTGTGCTGACCGATCGGCTGGGTACCGTTCGAGATAATTTTTCGGAGATGAAGCACTTTCTGCGCGTCTATGATTTTTGCAAACGCCGGTTTGTAACAACGTATGGACGGCTTCAGTACTACCTTGTCGAGCCAGGCAATGTCAGGCTGCGTACCTATTTGCAAAGCATCAACGATATATTGGCGATTGAGTATGCGCTCGATCGTCTCGATGTGCCGCCGGCTGATGTTTCGGTGATGTTGAATTATCTTGATGATGCGCAGGTGCTGGATATTGCCCGGCGCTATGTCGAGATTAACAGTAGCGCCACGATTGCAAAGGAAAAGCTACTGCTCGATCCAAACCCGATCTTGAATCAATGGATTGCCGAGAGGCTGGAGCGTATAAGGCCGCGCTTGGTGGATTTGTACCCGCAACGCGCCCATGCACTTTTCAACGTCGTTATTGATTGACAAGGGCGAGCGCATTTTTTCAGGTGCTTGGTTTGATTTTTGTTGCAGGATGGCAGCCCCTGGCCGTTCTGATCTGTTAGGCAGGTAATAAGATGAATGCTGGCTTGTCCTTGTGCGGTGCCGATTTTTCCAAGATGCAGAAAGGTGGCATCTATTCCTTCGCACTTGCGTCAGGCCAGCGTGTGCCGGTTTGCTGGTCGGATGCGCTTCTGCGTGATGCTCAAGACCATATCGTGGTCAGGCAGCCATCAAGGCTGCAGGCGCTATCGCGCCTTGATGACTACCCCAATATCAAGCGCTTGCTGGACTCGCAGGCCGGCCTGGCCGATTTGGCGGCGTTCAAGCGCCAGGCATGCGACTGGCTGAATGAGGGGTTCTATATCTTTGGCGCCTTCAAGGTCGGTTTGCGCTTGGCACGTCACGCGCAATTGCTGAATCTTGAGGTCAAAGGATTTATCGACAATGACCGCGCCAAGGACGGAGGTTCATTGGAAGGGCTTTCGATCTCTCATCCTTCCAGTCTTTCACTTGAGAACGCCGTCGTCGTTATTGCCAGTGGCCGGCATGGCAACGCCATTTCCAGGCAATTGAGCCAGGTGCCGGGGATTCGCCTGGTCAACATGCATGAGTTTCTGTACGCACTTGATGGCCCGGGGCCGGGCTTGGGTAGCGAGCAATTTTCAAGTTTTGTCGAAGCGCCGTTGCGTGACCCTTGGCGCTTCATCTCTGCGTTCCTGTGCCTGGACGATGAGCCGTCACGCCAGGTTTTTGATGCGTTGATCGGCATGCGAATTCGCCTGTCGATCGCCTGTGCAGAACAGGCCAAGTCGCCTTGGGATGAAGAGTATTTCGACAAGGTATTTGTACGGCCAGAACAAGCGGCGCGCTTTGTCGACGCCGGTGCAGCAGCGGGCGATACCCTGCATCGCCTGGAGAAACATTTTGGGCCGGTCGAGCAGGCTTGGCTGTTCGAGCCCGAATTACCGGCGTACTACGAAGCGCTCAAGAGTGTCGCCAATCGCCCTGATGTCTGGCTGTTCAACATGGGGCTGGACGAAGTGCCCAGCCGAGCGGTCTATCAGCCTGAGTTGACCTATGACATTGCCGGCGAGTTGAGCAGTGATGTGCCCGCAAACATCACCTCTTTCATACAGGGCGTGCCGCTGGATGCCGTGGTGCCGGGCAAAGTTGGCTTGTTCAAGCTCGACATCGAGGGCATGGAAGCCTCTGCCTTGCGGGGGGCGCGTACGATCATCGAGCGCGACAAGCCCGTGTTGGCTGTCTGTGCCTACCATCGTTCCGACGATTATTGGTGCTTGATGGATGAAGTGCAGTCCATCCGCGGTGACTACAGAGTGGGCATGCGTCTATACGCGGACATCCTGGAAGACATCACCTTGTATTTCTATTAGGGCAGTGGGCTGCGGCGGCATTTCCACCCCTCGTTTCAGATATCCATGAGTCCCTGACGCCCATGCCTAGTTTTTCCTTGCAATCACCCATTATCAGCAGCGCGTTGCAGGCCATTCCCTCCACCTTGGGTTTGCACAAGGCGCTGGCTGGGCAGCATGTGTTGGTCACCGGCGGTACAGGTTTTTTTGGCTTGTGGTTGTTGGCGTTGTTTCAACAACTGAACCAGCAAGGCGCAGGGGTGACGGTCACGGTACTGTCACGCAACCCATCGCGTTTTCTCGATGCACAGCCCGGTTACCGTGATTGCGCCTGGCTGCATTGGGTCAGTGGTGACGTGCGTGAGCTGCAGGGCGTTGCGGGGCAGCCTGTGAGCCTGATCATTCATGCGGCAACCGAGACGTCCTCGGCGGCTCATGGCAAGCCGTTGGAAATCTTCGACACCATCGTCACCGGTGCGCGCCGGGTATTCGACTTGGCGGTGCGTACTCAGGCCCGCGTGCTCCTGACAGGCTCGGGTGCACAGTATGGGGCTTTGCGGGCAGGTGCAGATCAGGGCCCCGGGGTCGCCGAAGGCTTCACTGGCGCTTGTGCCAGCAACAGCGCAGGGAGTGCCTATGCCGAAGGTAAGCGGGCACAGGAAACCTTGGGCGCGATTTATGCACAGACTCACGGCATTGACGTAATCATGGCGCGTTGCTTTGCCTTTTCCGGGCCAGGCCTGCCGCTCGATGGCCATTTTGCCATTGGCAACTTTGTTCGTGATGCCCTGTGTGCGGATCAGGTCGTGATCCGCTCTTGTGGCACCGCAGTCCGCAGTTACTTGCACGGTGCAGATTTGGCCGCCTGGCTGCTGGCGTTGCTGGTGAACGGCAAAGCCGGCGAAGCCTACAACGTGGGCTCCGATCAGGCGATCAGCATTGCTGATCTGGCACATCGCGTTGTCGCGCGAGTGGCACCAGGAAAACAGGTGTTGATCATGGGGCGTACCGAGGGTACGGCTCCTTCGTTTTATGTACCGGATATCAACCAGGCCCGCGGGGTGGGGCTGGATGTCTGGACCACCCTGGATCAGTCGATCGACAGCATGGCTGTCTGGGCGAAATCCATGGGTTATGGCATTTGAATTTCAACGAGGCTGCGTGTGAGCGAGGCCGTTAAAGAGGGGATGCGTGATGGATTGGGCCTCAATTGCAGGCGGTAGTTGCCAGGGTGCGCCTTGGCGAGTGGGTATCGCCGGGGTTCAGCTGGGGCAGGAGCAAAAGCCATTCCTCATCAGCGATGAGCAATGGCAGAAGCTGCAGGCCCTGTTTCCTCTCGGCCCGTTGCAGGCCTATGGCAACGGCAACGGCCTTGTCTTCGAACGAATTGCTGCATCGGACGTCGCCGGTCACCATGACAGTGTGCTGCTGATCGAGCTGGCTTATGCAGGTACGGGGGAGCTGACTTTATCCTCCGGTACGCGTCGCTATCTGATGCGGCTAGAGAGCTCGGTGGATGACGCGCAGTTGTGCGAGCAGTTCGACAGAGTCTTTTTACCTGCCAAAGAGGCTTTCACAGGCCAGCACCTGGTGCGACTCAATCAGCCGCTGGAACTGCCGCTTGCTGAATTGGACCCGCGCCCTGCTTTCAACGGTAAGGCCTGTGTGCTTGGGCGCGACGATATCGAGTTGCAGCGGGCGCACTTCGCGCTTTGCGATCATGAGCCTGAATTAGCTGATTGGTTGTCCCCTCAGTGGCAGTCTTGCCTGTTGTCGGGCACCGTGCCTGTGCATACCGCAGCCACTTCGCTGCCAGAGTGGTTTCCGCGTGATTGCTATGTAGACGGCAGTGCATTTAGCAATAGGGCAGACTTGTTCGCCTACCTAGATGGCATGGCATGGGCGGAATACGAGGCACTGGCGAGTCGCCTGCGCTCGTTTCTCATGCAGGGCAGTGCTCGGCCGGATGAGCGAATTTATCCTTACACCGTCGATTTCTGGATCAATGCGCTGACGTCGGGCATTGCGCTGGACGCCTCTGAGGTGCGTGGTGTTGCGCCGTTGCTGAGCGTCGTTATTCCGGCCTACAACTATGGTCGGTATTTGGGGCAGGCGGTACGGTCTGTATTGGATCAGGGTGTCGAGGGTATTGAAGTCCTGGTTGTGGACAATGCTTCGACGGACAACACGCAATCGGTCATGGCCGAGTTTTCGTCTGATGCGCGGGTGCGCTATATGCGCAACCGACGAAATTTCGGGGCCGGCAACAGTTCTCAGAATGGCTTTTGGGTCGCCAAGGGCAAATACATAGTCTTGTTCATGGCCGACGACTATATGAATCCCGGTCATGTCATGCGCCTGCTCCCCATTCTGGAAAGCAATGCGAAGCATGCCCTGGGTTACAGCCCAATCTGTTGGGTTGATGAGCAGGGCGATGCCGTAGAAGGGCCTAGCCACCCCGGCCATCGCAGCGAAGATTACAGTGGCGGGCGTAATGAAGTTGCGGACCTTCTGATTTACGACAGCTATATCACCCCCTCTGCGGCCATCATTCGCCGGGACGCTTTTTTCAAGGCGTGGCGCCGTGATGTCAGAATTCGTGGATCGGGTGACTGGCAGCTCATGGTTCAGCTTGGGGAGTTGTTCCCTGACTTCGTCTTCACCACCGTGCCGGGTGTGAGCTATCGCGTTCATGCGGCGCAGCACTCCCATGAGTTCTATGTTTCCTCGGCACCGCTGGAAGGGCATACCTGTATTCTCGAGGGCGTATTCGAACGGGGCAACGAGGGGCGCCTGCAAGGCTATGAGCGTGAGGTTGCCGCGCATCTCAAGCGCAGGCTGACGCTTTATCCGCGCGAGCAGGGGACTGCGTTGGGCAAACGGGTACGGCAGCTGTGCGGGCGTCTGGAAGCCTTGGCTGAAGACGCTGAGCGAGCGATGTTCTCCATCATTGTCACCACCTTCAACCGTCCCGAACTGCTCAGGGATGCGCTGAACAGTATTGGCCGGCAGTCCTTCAAGGACTTCGAAGTCATCCTGGTCAATGACAACGGCACCCCGGTCGAATCGCTGCTGACTGAGTACGATTTTCCTGTCACCTATATCCGCCAAGGCCGTAACCGCGGCCCAGCCGCTGCCCGTAATAGCGCCTTGCGATTAGCCCGTGGCCGGTATGTCGTCTATCTGGACGATGACGACCTGTATCTGCCTGACCACCTTGAAACATTGGCTACAGCCCTGGCTGAGCACCCCGACACCGTGGTTTATACGGATGCAGTGTTCGTTGAGGAAACGATAGCGGCGGGCAAGCGCAGCGAGGTGGCGCGTGAGCAACGCTATCCCCACGAGGCGTACTCCAGGGAGCGTTTGCTGGTTAACAACTACATCCCGGTCAACACCTTTGCCTGCCCACGTGTGCTTGCCCTTGCGGTGGGCGACTTCGACGAATCGCTGGCAGGTTTGGAGGATTGGGATTTCCTCATGCGCTTGAGCGCTCGCAGCGCATTCCACCATATTCATTGCGAGACAGTGGAAGTGCGCATGCGCCGGGATGTCAGTGCACCTGCACGGCGTTCGGAACAGGCACTCAAAGATTACCCCGCGCTTTACCGCGAGTTGTATGCACGCCATTGCGACAACGGTAGCGAAGAAATCAAGCGCGGGCGCCAGCAAATGCTGGAGCATTTGAGTGGAAAGCCCAAGGCAGCGACACTGCAGGACTGGCTGGACGAACGCGTTCCGGATGCCATGCAGAGCCGTGTGATCGAACATCGTCTGCAAGCGCATCAGGGCGGTCCGGTGATCGGGGTCATCGTGCTGGACGCTGATGGCCGCTTGGATGCATTGAATGCCTCCGTGCAAAGCCTGAGTCGCGATAACTGCCTCTATGCCACAGTGAAAATCATCGCGTTGACAGCAGGGGAGGCACCCTCGACCGGGCTGCAGAACGAACTGCATTGCCTGCGTCTGACTGATGCCAGTCTGAGCGATCAGCTCAACCAGGTGGTTCAGGCAGGTGAGTTCGACTGGTTCATGCTGGTAGAGGCGGGGAGTGAGTTCACTGCGAGCGGCTTGCTGATTGCCGCGCTTGATCTGTTGGCAGCGCCAGGCTGTCGGGCAGTTTACGGTGATGAAGCGCTGCGTGCCGGTGGCGCGGAAATTGGCGCTGCGCTGCGTCCTGATCTGAATCTTGATCTGCTGCTAAGTCTGCCGGCCAGCATGTCGCGCCACTGGCTGTTCAACCGTCAGGTGTGGTTGGAGATGGGTGGCTTCCGTCAGGAGGCGGGCCAGGCTATCGAACTGGATTACATCCTGCGCCTGATCGAGTCGGCCGGTTTCGAGGGGCTGGGGCATATCAGCGAACCGTTGTTGATCAGCAATGCCCCGTCGCTACGCGACTGCCCGGATGAGCGCGGGGTGATCCTGCGTCATCTGCATGCGCGCGGTTTTGCCCAGGCTCGCGTCGAGTCTCGTTTGCCCGGGCGTTATGACCTCGACTACGGCGCCTCCGGCGACGTATCGGTCAGCATCCTGATCCTGCTCCAGGGCAACAGCCCGGAGCGGGCGCAGCGTTGCATGGAAACCATTCTGGAGAAGAGCACCCATCGCAACTACGAGGTGCTTCTGCTGGCGTCGAATGATGCCGGCCCTGCGGTGAACGGCTGGCTCGACGGCGTTGCCCAGCTCGGTGTCGATAGCATTCGTTGCATACGTTTCCCTGCCGGGACGGCACCGGCGCGCATGCGCAACCAGGCCGCCGCGCAGGCCCGTGGTGACTTCCTGCTGTGGCTGGACGAAGGCGCTGCCGTACTCGATAGCGATTGGTTGCAGCAGATGCTCAACCACGGCATGCGCCAAGAAGTCGGCGTAGTGGGGGCCAAGCTGGTAGCGGGGGAGGCGACCATCAGCCATGCCGGTTTCGTGCTCGGCCTGAACGGCCCGGTTGGCGAAGCCTTTGCCGGTCAGCCGATGGATGCTCCTGGCTATATGCAGCGCCTGCAGATCGACCAGAACTATGTGGCGGTGAGCGGCAAGTGCCTGCTGGTGAACAAAGGCCTGTTCCAGGAGCTGGGCGGTTTCGACGAGACGCCTGAGCTGCAGCGTTGGACCGATGTCGACCTGTGCCTGCGTCTGCACCGTGCCGGCTACCTGAACGTCTGGACGCCGCGTGTGCAGATGCTGCTCAGCGAGGATGCCGCAACGCCGGCCAGCGCCGAGGAAGAAGACGCCTTGTATGCCCGCTGGCTACCTGCACTGGCGCGAGATCCGTTCTACAACCCGAACTTCTCGCTGTCGTGCGCCAATGGCTTCGGCCTGGAGTGCGCCGAGCTGAGCTGGCGACCGTTGTCGTCCTGGAAGCCGCTGCCGACGATCCTGGCCCATGCGGCGGATGAAGGCGGGTGTGGCAATTACCGGGTGATCCAGCCGCTCGATGCGCTCAAGCGCGAGGGGCTGGCCGAGGGGCAGCTGTCCTGGGCTCACCTGACGCCAGCTGAACTTGAGCGTTTCCAGCCGGACAGTATCGTGCTGCAGCGCCAGATCGGCGACCAGCAGATTGAGCACATGCGCCGGATGCACGCGTTTTCAGGGGCGTTCAAGGTCTTCGAGCTGGACGACTATTTGCCTAACCTGCCGCTGAAGAGCGTGCACAGGGCGGACATGCCCAAGGATATTCTGCGCGCCCTGCGCCGTGGCCTGGCGTATGTGGACCGCTTCGTCGTCTCTACGCAGCCGCTGGCCGAGGCCTTCGCTGGTCTGCATGGCGACATCCGGGTGGTGCACAACACCTTGGATGGCCGTTTCTGGAAAGGCCTCGAAGCCCAGCGCCGGCAGTCGCGCAAGCCGCGTGTCGGCTGGGCGGGTGGGGCGAGCCACTCCGGCGACCTGGAAGTGATCGCCGACGTAGTCAAGGAATTGGCCAACGAGGTGGAGTGGGTGTTCTTCGGCATGTGCCCGGATAAGTTGCGGCCCTATATCCATGAGTTCCACGAGAGTGTTTCGCTTGAGAATTACCCGCAGACGCTGGCCAGAATGAATCTGGACCTGGCCCTGGCGCCCGTGGAGCAGAACCTGTTCAACGAGTGCAAGAGCAACCTGCGCCTGCTGGAGTACGGCGCCTGTGGTTTCCCGGTTATCGCCAGCGACCTGCGTTGCTACCAGGGATACAACGACTTGCCAGTGACTTTGGTGAAGAACCGTTTCCGTAGCTGGGTTGAGGCCATCCGCATGCACATCAGCGATCTGGACGCCACGGCCAAGGCGGGCGATGCACTGCGCAATGCAGTGCTGAGTGGCTGGATGCTCGAAGGCGATAACCTGAGCAATTGGCACAAGGCCTGGCTGGCGGACTGAACCCGGCTTGAGGCCCTCGCCCTTTCCGGCGAGGGCCTGGCGGTGAGCCTGTTCCGGCCTCTTCGCGGGTAAATCGCATCGGCGCACCGCCGCTCCCACAAGGACAACGCAGTACTCGCATGTGGGAGCGGGTTTACCCGCGAAGAGGCCGGCGCAGTCTCCGCAAATCCCTATCTCCGGCACGGCTATTGCTTTACCGCTGGCAACATACCGTTTTTATGACGGTTAGCCACGCGAGAGAGCACGATGCCCCAGGCCGCCCACGTAACCCGAGCCCCCGATCAGCAGGGGCGGACCCCGGTCGAGCAGGACAGCCGCCAGGGTATCGAGCAAGCCTTTGCCCTGTTCAATCAGGTGTCCAGCCAGCTGAGCCAGTCCTACAGCATGCTTGAAGCCCGGGTCAGTGAACTCAAGGGCGAACTGGCCGTGGTCAGCGCCCAGCGCATCGACGAACTCAGTGAAAAGGAACGCCTGGCCAACCGCCTGCAGAACTTGCTGGACCTGTTGCCCGGCGGGGTGATCGTGATCGATGGCCAGGGCCTGGTGCGCGATGCCAACCCGGCCGCCTGCGAGCTGCTCGGCGAGCCACTGATCGGCCAGTTGTGGCGCCAGGTGATCGCCCGGAGCTTTGCCCCGCGCAAGGACGACGGCCATGAAGTCTCGCTGCGCGACGGCCGCCGCCTGTCGATCGCTACCCGCTCGCTGGATGCCGAACCCGGCCAGTTGGTGCTGCTCAATGACCTGACTGAAACCCGTCGCCTGCAAGACCAGCTGGCTCGCCACGAACGCCTGTCGTCACTGGGGCGCATGGTCGCCTCGCTGGCCCATCAGATCCGTACGCCGCTGTCGGCGGCCATGCTTTACGCCAGCCACCTGGCCGATAGCGAGCAAGACCTCAGCGCGCAAACCCGCCAGCGCTTCGCGGGCAGCCTGAAGGAACGGCTGCACGAACTGGAACACCAGGTGCGCGACATGCTGGTGTTCGCCCGTGGCGAGCTGCCGCTGGGTGACAGGGTCACACCTAAAGCGCTGTTCCAGGCCCTGCAGCAGGCGGCGCAGGCCCATGTGCAAGGGCATGCGGTGCGCTGGCAGTGCGACAGCCACCTGGGCGAGTTGCTGTGCAACCGTGACACCCTGGTCGGCGCCTTGCTCAACCTGATCGAAAACGCCCTGCAGGCCAGCCAGGAGCCGGCGCGTCTGAAGGTGCATCTGTACCGTCGCGAGCAGTCGCTGCACCTGTGCGTCAGTGATGCAGGCTGCGGTATCGACGCCGAGTTGCTGACGCGCCTGGGCGAGCCGTTCCTGACCACCAAAGCCGCTGGCACCGGGCTTGGCCTGGCGGTGGTCAAGGCCGTGGTGCGTGCCCATCAGGGGCGTTTGCAACTGCGTTCGAAGGTGGGCCGTGGTACCTGCGTGCGGGTGGAGCTGCCGTTGATCGACGGGCAACTGGCGGAGGCCTTGTGATGGCAATCAAGGTGCTGCTGGTCGAGGATGATCGCGTCCTGCGACAGGCGCTGTGCGACACCCTGGAAATCGGCGGCTTCGCCTACCAGGCCGTGGGCAGTGGCGAAGAGGCGTTGGAGGCGGTGCTCAAAGAGGTGTTCAGCCTGGTTGTCAGCGATGTGAACATGCCGGGTATGGACGGGCACCAGTTGTTGGCCAGGCTGCGCCGCCAGCAACCACAGTTGCCCGTGTTGCTGATGACTGCGCATGCTGCCGTGGAGCGGGCCGTCGAAGCGATGCGCCAGGGCGCATCCGATTACCTGGTCAAGCCGTTCGAGCCCAAGGCGTTGCTCAACCTGGTCGAGCGGCATGCTGCCGGGCGTGTGGTTGATGATGAAGGCCCGGTGGCATGCGAGCCGGCCAGCCGACAGTTGCTGGAGTTGGCGGCGCGGGTTGCGCGCAGCGACTCGACCGTGCTGATCTCGGGCGAGTCCGGCACTGGCAAGGAAGTGCTGGCACGCTACATCCACCGGCAGTCGCCACGGGCACAGGCGCCGTTCGTGGCGATCAACTGCGCGGCCATCCCCGACAACATGCTCGAGGCCACGCTGTTCGGTCATGAAAAGGGTGCCTTCACCGGCGCCATCGCTGCCCAGGCCGGAAAGTTCGAGCAGGCCGAAGGCGGCACCTTGCTGCTGGATGAAGTTTCGGAAATGCCGCTGGCGTTGCAGGCCAAGCTGCTGCGCGTGTTGCAGGAGCGCGAGGTCGAACGCGTTGGCGGGCGCAAGCCCATCGCCCTGGATATCCGCATTCTCGCCACGACCAACCGTGATCTGGCAGGGGAGGTGGCGGCGGGGCGCTTCCGCGAAGACCTCTACTATCGCCTGTCGGTATTCCCCATGGCCTGGCAGGCCCTGCGCGAGCGCCCAGCCGATATCGTGCCGCTGGCCGAGCGCCTGCTGGCGCGCCATGCCCGCAAGATGTGCCATGCCCAGGTGCGCTTGTCCGCCCAGGCGCAGGCTAGCCTGCAGGCCTATGCCTGGCCGGGTAACGTGCGTGAGCTGGACAACGCGATTCAGCGCGCACTGATTCTGCAGCAGGGCGGCGTGATCGAGGCGGCGGATTTCTGTCTGGCTGGCGCCATTCCGTTGTCGCCTTCGAGCGAGGCCACTATTGCGCCATCATGCCTGGATTCAGGCGCCGAGGCGGGTGGACTGGAGGGCGACATGCGCCGTCACGAATTCCAGATGATCATCGACACCTTGCGCGCCGAGCGCGGGCGTCGCAAGGAGGCCGCCGAACGTCTGGGCATCAGCCCGCGTACGCTGCGCTACAAGCTGGCGCAGATGCGTGACGCCGGGTTCGATGTCGAGGCCAGCCTGTTCGGCTGAAGCGTTGTTTTGAATCGTTTGCGGGCTGGCTGGCACTGCTCTTGCTAGTTTCAGCCCATTCGCTGCATGAGTGTCAAAAAAATGCGGCCGCCGGAGAGAGAAGTCCATGACCCAAGGTGTTGAATTCAATCGTCTGATGCTGGACATGCGCGCCATGCAGGCCGATGCCATGTCCATGCCCAAAGCGGCTGCCGCCCCTGAGCTGGCGCCTGGGCAAAGCACTTTTGCCGACATGCTCGGCCAGGCCATTGGCAAGGTGAGCGAGACCCAGCAGGCCTCCACTCAACTGTCCAACGCCTTCGAAATCGGCAAGAGCGGCGTCGACCTGACCGATGTGATGATCGCCTCGCAGAAGGCCTCCGTGTCGTTCCAGGCGCTGACCCAAGTGCGTAACAAGCTGGTGCAAGCGTACCAGGACATCATGCAGATGCCGGTTTAAGGCGAGAGTTGATTCATGGCCGAAGCAGTCGTCGATAACGCCCCCGCAAAAAGCGGCCCGCCAGCAGCCAAGCCGCCGCTGTTCGGCCTGTCGTTCCTGGAAAACATCTCGCAGATGCCCATGCTGCGTCAGATCGGCCTGCTGGTCGGCCTGGCCGCCAGCGTGGCCATCGGCTTCGCCGTGGTGCTCTGGTCGCAGCAGCCGGACTACCGGCCGCTGTACGGCAGCCTGGCGGGCATGGACACCAAGCAGGTCATGGACACCCTGGCCTCTGCCGATATCCCCTACACCGTGGAGCCGAATTCCGGCGCGCTGTTGGTCAAGGCCGACGATCTCTCCCGTGCGCGCCTGAAGCTTGCCGCCGCCGGCGTGGCGCCAAGCGATGGCAACGTCGGCTTCGAGCTGCTCGACAAGGACCAGGGCCTGGGTACCAGCCAGTTCATGGAGGCCACCCGCTACCGCCGTGGCCTTGAAGGCGAACTGGCGCGCACCGTGTCCAGCCTCAACAACGTCAAGGCTGCCCGCGTGCACCTGGCCATCCCGAAAAGCTCGGTGTTCGTGCGTGACGAGCGCAAGCCAAGCGCTTCGGTGCTGGTCGAACTGTATCCGGGGCGCGCCCTGGAGGCCGGCCAGGTAATGGCCATCGTCAACCTGGTGGCCACCAGCGTTCCTGAACTGGACAAGTCCCAGGTGACCGTGGTCGACCAGAAGGGCAACCTGCTCTCCGACCAGTTGCAGGACACCGCGCTGACCATGGCCGGCAAGCAGTTCGACTACAGCCGCCGCATGGAAGGCATGCTCACCCAGCGCGTGCACAACATCCTGCTGCCGGTACTGGGCAACGACCGCTACAAGGCCGAAGTGTCTGCCGACATCGACTTCAGCGCCGTCGAGTCCACCTCCGAGCAGTTCAACCCTGATCAGCCGGCGCTGCGCAGCGAGCAGTCGGTCAACGAACAGCGCGCCAGCAGCCAGGGCCCGCAAGGCGTGCCGGGTGCGCTGAGCAACCAGCCGCCGGCCGGCGCCAGTGCGCCTGAGAATGCCAAAACTGCTGCAACCCCCGCCGGTGCCGTCCAGCCCGGGCAGCCGCTGGTGGATTCCAACGGCCAGCAGATCATGGACCCGGCCACCGGCCAGCCGATGCTGGCGCCGTACCCGTCCGACAAGCGCCAACAGTCGACCAAGAACTTCGAGCTGGACCGTTCCATCAGCCACACCCGTCAGCAGCAGGGTCGTCTGACCCGCCTGTCGGTGGCGGTGGTGGTGGACGACCAGGCCAAGATCGACGCCGCCAGCGGCGAGATGACCCGCACGCCCTGGGGCGCTGAAGACCTGGCGCGCTTCACCCGCCTGGTGCAGGACGCGGTGGGCTTCGATGCCAGCCGTGGCGACAGTGTCACCGTGATCAACGTGCCGTTCGCCGCCGACCGTGGCGACGAACTGGTGGACATTCCGTTCTACTCGCAGCCCTGGTTCTGGGACATCGTCAAGCAGGTGCTGGGCGTGGTGTTCATCCTGATCCTGGTGTTCGGCGTGCTGCGTCCGGTGCTCAACAACATTACCGGTGGCGGCAAGCAGGCTGCCACAGACAGCGACATGGAGCTGGGCGGCATGATCGGTCTGGATGGCGAACTGGCCAACGACCGCGTCAGCCTGGGTGGCCCGACAAGCATTCTGTTGCCGAGCCCTAGCGAGGGTTACGAGGCACAGCTCAACGCAATCAAAGGCCTGGTGGCCGAAGACCCGGGCCGCGTGGCCCAGGTCGTGAAAGAGTGGATCAACGCCGATGAGTGACAACCGAGCCGTTACCGCCAAGCTGAGCCGCGTCGACAAGGCGGCCATCCTCCTGCTGTCGCTCGGCGAGACCGACGCCGCGCAGGTCCTGCGCCACATGGGGCCAAAGGAAGTGCAGCGGGTCGGTGTGGCCATGGCGCAAATGGGCAATGTGCACCGCGAGCAGGTCGAGCAGGTGATGAGCGAGTTCGTCGAGATCGTCGGCGACCAGACCAGCCTGGGCGTGGGCTCCGATGGCTACATTCGCAAGATGCTCAACCAGGCACTGGGTGAGGACAAGGCCAATGGCCTGATCGACCGCATCCTGCTCGGTGGCAACACCAGCGGCCTGGACAGCCTCAAGTGGATGGAGCCGCGTGCCGTGGCCGACGTCATCCGCTTCGAGCACCCGCAGATCCAGGCCATCGTGGTCGCCTACCTCGACCCCGACCAGGCCGGCGAAGTGCTGAGCAACTTCGACCACAAGGTGCGCCTCGACATCGTCCTGCGCGTATCGTCGCTCAACACCGTGCAGCCTGCGGCGCTCAAAGAGCTCAACCAGATTCTCGAGAAGCAGTTCTCTGGCAACTCCAACGCTGCCCGCACCACCTTGGGCGGCATCAAGCGTGCCGCCGACATCATGAACTTCCTCGACAGTTCGGTGGAAGGTGCGCTGATGGATGCGATCCGCGAGATCGACAGCGACCTGTCGGAGCAGATCGAAGACCTGATGTTCGTCTTCAACAACCTGGCCGATGTCGACGACCGGGGTATCCAGGCGCTGTTGCGCGAGGTGTCCTCGGATGTGCTGGTGGTATCGCTCAAGGGCGCCGACGAGCGGGTCAAGGACAAGGTGTTCAAGAACATGTCCAAGCGCGCCTCGGAACTGCTGCGCGACGACTTGGAGGCCAAAGGGCCGGTACGGGTCAGCGACGTGGAGACCGCGCAGAAGGAAATCCTCACCATCGCCCGACGCATGGCCGAGGCCGGCGAGATCGTGCTGGGCGGCAAGGGTGCCGAGGAAATGATCTAAGCCACCGACTGGCGCCGCCCCTGTGGGAGCGGGCTTGCCCCGCGAGGCGTCCGAGCCGGCGAAAGAGATTGCCAGGGCGGGCACAATCGCGGGTCAAGCCCGCTCCCACAGGGACCTGTTAAGGTTTTCGAGAAGCTCACAGCATGTCCACCACCGAACACCCCAGCGAACTGATCCGCGCCCGCGACCTCGAGGGCGTCGACGTCTGGGCGCTGCCCAGCTTCGATCCTGAGCCCGAACCCGAGCCTGAGCCCGAACCGGAAGTCATCGAGGAAGAAGTCGAGGAAGTGCCGCTGGAGGAAGTCCAGCCGCTCACCCTCGAAGAGCTCGAGGCCATCCGCCAGGAGGCCTACAACGAAGGCTTCGCCACTGGCGAGCGCGAAGGCTTCCACAGCACCCAGCTCAAGGTTCGCCAGGAAGCCGAAGTGGCCCTGGCCGCCAAGCTGGCCAGCCTGGAACAGGTCATGCTGCACCTGCTCGACCCGATCGCCGAGCAGGACACCCAGATCGAAAAAGGCCTGGTGCAACTGGTCGCGAACATTACCCGCCAGGTCATCGGCCGTGAATTGCGCAGTGATTCCAGCCAGGTCACCCATGTCCTGCGTGAGGCCCTCAAGCTGTTGCCGATGGGCGCCGACAACATCCGTATCCACCTCAACCCCCAGGACTTCGAACTGGCCAAGGCCCTGCGCGAGCGCCACGAAGAAAACTGGAAGCTGCTGGAAGACGAGGCCCTGCTGCCTGGCGGCTGCCGCATCGAAACGGCGCACAGCCGCATCGATGCAACCATGGAAACGCGGATCGAGAAGGCCGTGGCGCAGTTGTTCGACCAGTCCCATGACCAGTTCCTGCACCCGGCGGCGCCGGACATCGCGGTCGAACTGGATGTGTCGGCGGGTGGCAACGATGCGCCTTGATCGCACCAGCTTCGGCAAGCGCCTGGCCGGTTACAACGATGCGGTGCGGTTGCCCGACCAGCCGGTGGTCGAAGGCCGCCTGCTGCGTATGGTCGGCCTGACGCTCGAGGCGGAAGGCTTGCGCGCCGCCGTCGGTAGCCGCTGCCTGGTGATCAACGACGACAGCTATCACCCGGTGCGGGTGGAGGCTGAAGTCATGGGTTTTGCCGGTAGCAAGGTGTTCCTGATGCCGGTTGGCAGCATCGTCGGGCTCGCCCCCGGCGCGCGCGTGGTGCCGCTGGACGACGGCGGCCGCCTGCCCATGGGCATGAGCATGCTCGGGCGGGTGCTCGACGGCGCCGGGCGGGCGCTGGATGGCAAAGGCGGCATGAAGGCCGAAGACTGGGTGCCGATGGACGGGCCGGTGATCAACCCGCTCAATCGCGACCCTATCAGCCGGCCGCTGGATGTCGGCATTCGCAGTATCAATGGCCTGCTCACCGTCGGCCGCGGCCAGCGCCTGGGGCTGTTCGCCGGTACCGGTGTGGGTAAGTCGGTGCTGCTGGGGATGATGACCCGCTTCACCGAGGCCGAGATCATCGTGGTCGGGCTGATTGGTGAGCGGGGTCGCGAGGTGAAGGAGTTCATCGAGCACATCCTCGGCGAAGAGGGGCTCAAGCGCTCGGTGGTGGTGGCCTCGCCAGCGGACGATGCGCCCTTGATGCGTCTGCGCGCGGCGATGTACTGCACGCGCATTGCCGAGTACTTCCGCGACAAGGGCAAGAACGTCCTGCTGCTGATGGACTCGCTGACCCGTTTTGCCCAGGCGCAGCGCGAAATCGCCCTGGCCATCGGCGAGCCGCCGGCCACCCGTGGGTATCCGCCGTCGGTGTTCGCCAAGCTGCCCAAGCTGGTGGAGCGTGCCGGTAATGGCGAGGCGGGCGGTGGTTCGATCACCGCGTTCTACACCGTGCTCTCCGAAGGCGACGACCAGCAGGACCCGATCGCCGACTCGGCGCGCGGTGTGCTCGACGGTCACTTCGTGCTGTCCCGGCGCCTGGCCGAGGAAGGTCACTACCCGGCCATCGACATCGAAGCTTCGATCAGTCGGGTCATGCCCCAGGTGGTCGACGCCGATCACCTGCGCCAGGCGCAGAAATTCAAGCAGTTGTGGTCGCGCCTGTCGCAGAGCCGTGACCTGATCAGCGTGGGGGCCTATGTCGCCGGTGGCGATCCGGAGACGGATCTGGCCATTGCGCTGCAGCCCAAACTGGTGGACTTCCTGCGCCAGGGCCTGCAGGAGAACGTCGGCATGGCGCAGAGCCGCGACCAACTGGGCGCGATCTTCGTGCCGCCGGCAGGCTGATAGGCCATGGCTCAGCCCGGTCGAGCAGCGCGCCTTGCGCCCGTCGTGGATATGGCCGAGGAGGCCGAGCGCAAGGCTGCCCAGCGCCTGGGGCATTTCCAGCAGCAAGTGGTGCAGGCGCAGGCCAGGCTCGATGAGCTGGCGCAGTTTCGTGAGGGCTATCAGGCGCAGTGGATAACCCGGGGCGGGCAGGGGGTGGACGGCAACTGGCTGCTCAATTACCAGCGCTTTCTCGGCCAGCTGGAAACCGCCATGACCCAGCAGCGCCAGAGCCTGAATTGGCACCAGAACAACCTCAACAACGCCCGCAACATCTGGCAGCAGGCCTATGCGCGGGTCGAAGGGTTGCGCAAGTTGGTCCAGCGCTATATCGATGAGGCCCGTCGGGCGGAAGATAAGCGCGAACAGCGGCTGCTCGACGAGCTGTCCCAGCGCTTGCCGCGGCACGGGCCGCTTTAGCTGCAGGCTTCAAGCGCCATTGCCGGCCAGAGCCAGGCCCTGCACGCCACGCTCTTTGTGGTTTGCAGCATGGGGCTGTGGCTGCTAAACCTTCAGGAGCCGCATTCGCCATCATCGAAGGAATCGCTCGCATGGCAGTCGAAACCGATTTTTCACAGGAAGGGAAAAAGCTGACGATCAAGGTCAAGGGTCGCTTCGATTTCGGTAAGCATCAGGAATTCAGGGATGCTTACGAGCGTCAGCGCCTGCGACCGGAGACAGTGGTCGTCGACTTGAAGGATGCCACCTATCTGGACAGTTCGGCGTTGGGCATGCTGCTGTTGCTGCGTGACCACGTGGGCGGGGACGATTCGGATATCCGAGTGGTCCATGCCAGCCCGGATGTGCGCAAGATTCTGGCCATCTCCAACTTCGACAAGCTGTTCGATATCGGTTGATCGCGGCCATGCCTGCCGAACAGGCGTTGACCGTACTGGTCGCCGAGGACGGTGCCGCAGATCGCATGCTGCTGGCGCAGATCGTGCGGCGCCAGGGGCATGAGGTGTTCACCGCCGAAAACGGTGAGCAGGCCGTGGCGCTGTTTGCCGAGCGCCGGCCGCAACTGGTATTGCTCGATGCCTTGATGCCGGTGATGGATGGCTTCGAGGCCGCGCGCCAGATCAAGGCACTGGCCGGCGAGGCATTGGTGCCGATCATCTTCCTGACCTCGCTCAACGAGGAGCAGGCGTTGGTGCGCTGCCTGGAAGCCGGTGGCGACGACTTCATGGCCAAGCCCTATAGCGCGGTGATTCTTGCCGCCAAGATACGTGCGATGGACCGCCTGCGTCGCCTGCAGGCCACGGTCCTGGCGCAGCGTGACGAAATAGCCCGGCATCACCATTACCTGCTCAACGAGCAGCGTGTGGCCAAGGCTGTGTTCGACAAGGTCGCCCATTCCGGTTGCCTCAGTGCATCGAACATCCGTTACCTGCAGTCTCCCTACGCGCTGTTCAATGGCGACCTGTTGCTGGCGGCGTTCACCCCGTCCGGCGACATGCATGTGCTGCTCGGCGACTTCACCGGCCATGGCCTGCCGGCGGCGGTCGGCGCCATGCCCCTGGCGGAGGTGTTCTACGGCATGACCGCCAAGGGCTACGGGCTGGTCGAGACGCTGCGGGAAATGAACGCCAAGCTCAAGCGTATCCTGCCGGTGGACATGTTCTGTTGTGCGCTGCTGCTAAACCTGAGTTTTCAGCGCGGTACCGTGGAAGTGTGGAATGGCGGCATGCCCGATGGCTACCAGCTGTCCGCCCGGGGCGAGGTGCTGGCGGTGCTGCCTTCGCAGCATCTGCCGCTGGGGATCCTTGCCCCGGAGAAATTCGACGACACCACGCAGGTGATGCCCCTTGCCGTAGGCGAACGCTTGCTGCTGCTGTCCGATGGCGTGGTCGACAGTGGTGACGGGCAGGAGCGCCTGTTCGGCGTGCAGCGGCTGCTCGAGGTGTTGGCAGCCAATCGGCAGCCGGCACACTTGCTCGATGAGGTCATGGGCGCGCTGCAGGCCTTTGGCGGGCAGTCGCGGGATGACATCAGCCTGTGCGACATTCGCATGCTGGCGCCAGACCAGCCCGTGCCGCAGGCCATGGTCTATTCGGATAGCGGGCGCTCGAGCCCGCTGGAATGGTCGTTGAACTTCGAGTTGCGCGGTGAAAGCCTGAGGCGCTTCAACCCGGTGCCTTACCTGGTGCAGCTCTTGCTGGAAATCCACGGCCTGAGGCCGAGCAGCGGTAAGCTGCACAGCGTGCTCAGCGAGTTGTACTCCAACGCGCTGGAGCACGGTGTGCTGGGGCTCGACTCGCGGCTCAAGTGCGACTCGCAGGGTTTTGCCGAGTACTATCGCCAGCGCAGTCAGCGCTTGGCCGAACAGTTGCAGGGTTTCGTCGGTATCAGCCTGCGGGTGGAACCGCGCAGTGAAGGTGGTCGTCTGATGATCGAGGTCCGCGACAGTGGCGCAGGGTTCGATGTGGCCAAAGTGCTTGCCCGTTCACCGCACCAGCAGGGCTTGAGTGGCCGTGGTCTGAGCCTGGTGACCCGCCTGGGGCACCGCGCCCGGTGGCTGGAAGGCGGGCGATTGGCGCGGGTGGAGTTCGATTGGTGAGCCCGGGATTCTCCCGGGCTTGGATGCGACAAGGCTTGATCAGGGAGTGAGCAAGTGGTGGACATGCATATCGATCACAAGGTGCTGCGTGACCTGCGTGAGGTCATGGAGGGGGGCTACCTGCAGTTGCTGGAAACCTTCCTTGAAGACTCCGAGCGGCGCCTGAGCCAGTTGCACAAGGCCAAGGATGCCGCCGAGCTGGGCTTGGCGGCGCACAGCTTCAAGGGCAGCAGCAGCAACATGGGGGCTGTCGAGTTGGCGCGGCTTTGCCAGCAACTGGAGGAGCGCGCACGGCAGGTTCCGTTGTATGGCATAGAAGACCTGATCAACCGTATCGACCAGGAGTATCAGGCCGTCGAGCTGTTCTATCGCAGTGAAAGCCAACGTATTTCAACTGACTGAGGGTGTCCTGGCGCGAGTTTTGCGTGTCTTTGCCCATTCGATTTTTTGAGTTTCGGCGCGGAGACCTTTTCTATGCCTGTCGCACCCAATCCATTGTTGCAAACCGGCCTTGCGAGCAGCGCCTCGCGCCCGTCCGCCAGTGTGGCGGACAAATCGCCCAAGGCGGCGGATAGCCGTGGTGCCGGCTTCGATCAGGTGATGTCCAGGCAGGGTCGCGACAGCGTGCCAGCCCGTGACGACAAGGCCAGCCAAGGCCCTGCGCAAGCAACCTCCAGCAATAAGCCGGGGGCGGTTGCCGGCGGCAAGAAAGAGGCTGGCGCCTCGAAAGACCTTGCCGATGACGGCAATAACTTGCCAGCGGCCCTGCCTGATGGCAGCGCGACTGCTGATAGCACTGCTACCGCCGATACGACGATCATCGATGCCAGCCTGGTCGCAGGCCAGGTCACCGATGCCCAGACGGGCGCCCAATTGATCCAGGCCCAGGCCGAGGTGGTCGCGCCGGTGTTGCAGGCAGCCATGCAGCCATCACCGCAGCCAGCGCCGCCCGTGACCGAGGCAAAGGTGTCGGCACCGGTTGCCGAGTTCGACCCTGATGCCGACCCGCTCGCCGACATGCCGGCCCTGCGCCTGGCGCTGGAGCAGAGCGCCAAGGCCCAGGGGACGACCTCGGCCCATGCCAGCAGTGCACGCGCCGAGACGAGTCAGCAACCTGCCGAGCCTGACCCGATTGCCGTCAATACCTTGGCGAATGTGGTCGGCAAGGCGGAGGCCGAGCCTGGCCATGCCGAGCAGGGCGACAAGGCATTCGCCGGGCTGCTTGATAGCGGCCTCAAGGACCTCAAGGGCGCCAGCAGCGACACGCGGGTGGATGACTTTGCCGATCGCCTGGCCAACCTCACCCAGGCCGCCACCGCCAAGACCGCCAATGCCGTGCCGGTAACCCCCAGCCCGCTGCAACAGCCGCTGGCGATGAACCAGGGTGCCTGGACCGAGGGCCTGGTGAACCGCGTCATGTACCTGTCCAGCCAGAACCTCAAGTCGGCGGATATCCAGCTTGAGCCCGCCGAACTTGGCCGCCTCGACATCCGGGTCAATGTGGCGGCGGATCAGCCCACGCAGATCCACTTCGTCAGTGGCCATGCCGGCGTGCGCGAAGCCCTCGACAGCCAGGTCCACCGCCTGCGTGAACTGTTCACCCAGCAGGGCCTGGCCCAGCCCGACGTGAGTGTCGCTGACCAGTCCCGTGGCCAGCAGCAACAGCAGGCCCAGCAGGACGCTTCGAACCTGTCCGGCGTGGCGGCCCGCCGTGCCGCTGCCGCAGGCGAGGGTGGTGAACTGGCTGATGCCGGCCAGCCGGTGGAGCAGCAGGTAGTGGTGGGCGACAGCGCGGTCGACTACTACGCCTGATGCTTTGCACACCCCCTGTAGGAGCGGCCTTGTGTCGCGAACGGGCCGCAAAGCGGCCCCGGGATCTCAGTAGTGATGCATGAGTGCCGGAGGCCGCGCCGCGGCCTTTTCGCGACACAAGGCCGCTCCTACAAGGGGCGTGCGGCATGCTCCTGACAAATCTGGCATAACACTTGCTCAAGCCACGTCATCCTTCTTTGAAACCTCGATGGACGACGGATTATTGGCATGGCGAAGAGCGACGCAGTGAAAGACCCCGCCACTAAAGGCAAACTCAAGCTGATCCTGCTGCTGGTGCTGGCCCTGCTGCTGGCAGTCGGCCTGTCGGTGGGCGCCACCTGGTTCTTCATGAACAAGGGCGAATCCGCTCCGGCGCCGGACCCAGCCCTGGCCAACGTCAAGCCGGCGGCTATCTACGAGCCGCTGGCGCCGGCCTTCGTGGTCAACTTCAACCAGAACGGCCGCCAGCGCTACATGCAGGTGAGCATCACCATGCAGGGCCGCAGCCAGGCCGACCTGGACGCGCTCAAGGTGCACATGCCGGTGATCCGCAACAACCTGGTCATGATGTTCTCCGGGCAGGGTTTCGACACCCTCGCCAGCAGCCCGGTAGGCCAGGAGATGCTGCGCCAGAAAGCCACCGCGGTGGTTCAGGAAGTGGCGCAGAAAGAAGTCGGCAGGCCGGTCGTCGACCAGCTGTTGTTCACCAATTTCGTATTGCAGTAGGAGCACATAGATGGCCGTGCAGGACCTGCTGTCCCAGGATGAAATCGACGCCTTGTTGCATGGGGTGGACGATGGTCTGGTACAAACCGAAAGTGCCGGCGAGCCCGGCAGCATCAAGAGTTACGACCTGACCAGTCAGGACCGTATCGTCCGGGGGCGCATGCCGACCCTGGAAATGATCAACGAACGTTTCGCCCGCTATACCCGCATCAGCATGTTCAACCTGCTGCGCCGCTCCGCCGACGTGGCGGTGGGTGGCGTGCAGGTCATGAAGTTCGGCGAGTACGTGCATTCGCTGTACGTGCCCACCAGCCTCAACCTGGTCAAGATCAAGCCGTTGCGCGGTACCGCGCTGTTCATCCTCGACGCCAAGCTGGTGTTCAAGCTGGTGGACAACTTCTTCGGCGGCGACGGCCGCCACGCCAAGATCGAGGGCCGTGAGTTCACCCCCACCGAGCTGCGCGTGGTGCGCATGGTGCTGGACCAGTGCTTTATCGACCTCAAGGAAGCCTGGCAGGCGATCATGCCGGTCAACTTCGAGTACATCAACTCCGAGGTCAACCCGGCCATGGCCAACATCGTCGGCCCCAGCGAGGCGGTGGTGGTATCGACCTTCCACATCGAACTGGACGGCGGCGGCGGCGACCTGCACGTGACCATGCCGTACTCGATGATCGAGCCGGTGCGCGAGATGCTCGACGCAGGTTTCCAGTCCGACCTGGACGACCAGGACGAACGCTGGGTCAAGGCCCTGCGCGAGGACGTACTGGACGTGGCCGTGCCGGTGTCGGCCACCGTTGCCCGTCGCCAGCTCAAGCTGCGCGACATCCTGCACATGCAGCCTGGCGATGTGATTCCGGTGGAGCTGCCGGAGCATCTGGTGTTGCGCGCCAATGGCGTGCCAGCGTTCAAGGCGCGGTTGGGTTCGCACAAGGGCACCCTGTCGCTGCAGATCATCGACCCGATCGAGCGCCGCTGACGGCGGGCCGGTCGCTTTAAACGTATTGAAAGGTTGTCGAGGAAATCATGGCTAACGAAAACGAGATCAACTCCCCAGAGGAACAGGCGCTGGCCGATGAGTGGGCTGCAGCGCTCGAGGAAACCGGCGATGCCGGCCAGGCGGACATCGATGCACTGCTCGGTGGCGACAGCGGCGCCAGCAACCGCCTGCCGATGGAAGAGTTCGCAAGCTCCCCCAAGCCCAACGAGCACGTCAGCCTCGAAGGCCCGAACCTGGACGTGATCCTGGACATCCCGGTGAGTATCTCCATGGAAGTGGGCAGCACCGAGATCAACATCCGCAACCTGCTGCAGCTCAACCAGGGTTCGGTGATCGAACTCGACCGCCTGGCTGGCGAGCCGCTGGACGTGCTGGTCAACGGCACCCTGATCGCCCACGGCGAGGTGGTGGTGGTCAACGAGAAGTTCGGCATCCGCCTGACTGACGTGATCAGCCCCAGCGAACGTATCAAGAAGCTGCGCTGAGTGAAGGCCATGGTGCGGGCCGTTTCGGCCCTGGCGGCGCTGCTGGCCAGTGAAGCGGTGATCGCCGCCGGCGAAACGGCTGCGGCACCCACCGCGGTACCGGGCGGCCTGGGGGCGCAATTGGCGCAGATGGTCTTCGGCCTGCTGCTGGTGGTGGGCCTGATCTTCTTCCTGGCCTGGCTGCTGCGGCGCATGCAAGGCAGCGCGCAGCGCGGTGCCCAGGTGATCGAGATCGTCGGCAGCCGCGCCATCGGCCCGCGCGACCGGTTGCTGCTGGTGCAGGTCGGCAAGGAGCAGATTCTCATCGGCCATACGCCGGGCAGCATCGAAGCCCTGCATGTCATGGCCGAGCCTGTCGAGGTGCCCACAGCGGCACGCCAGGCCACGCCGGAGTTCGCCCAGCGGCTGCTCGAGCTGATGGGCAAGGATCAGAAGGACAAGAAGTGATGATGGGCGCCCTGCGCATGCTGTTCACCCTGGCGCTGCTGCTGGCTGCGCCATTGGCCCTGGCCGCCGACCCTTTGTCGATACCGGCCATCACCCTGTCCAGCGGGGCGGACGGGCAGCAGGAGTACTCGGTCAGCCTGCAGATCCTGCTGATCATGACGGCGCTGAGCTTCATCCCGGCGTTCGTCATCCTGATGACCAGCTTCACCCGCATCATCATCGTCTTCTCCATCCTGCGTCAGGCGCTGGGCTTGCAGCAGACCCCGTCCAACCAGGTGCTCACCGGCATGGCGCTGTTCCTGACCATGTTCATCATGGCGCCGGTGTTCGACCGGGTGAACAAGGACGCCCTGCAGCCGTACCTGGCCGAGCAGATGACCGCCCAGCAGGCGATCGACAAGGCCCAGGGGCCGCTGAAGGACTTCATGCTGGCGCAAACCCGGCAGAGCGACCTCGACCTGTTCATGCGCCTGTCCAAGCGCACCGATATCGCCGGCCCCGACCAGGTGCCGCTGACCATCCTGGTGCCGGCCTTCGTCACCTCGGAGCTCAAGACCGCGTTCCAGATCGGCTTCATGATCTTCATCCCATTCCTGATCATCGACATGGTGGTCGCCAGTGTGCTGATGGCCATGGGTATGATGATGCTGTCGCCACTGATCATTTCGCTGCCGTTCAAGATCATGCTGTTCGTGCTGGTCGATGGCTGGGCGCTGATCATGGGTACCCTGGCCGGCAGTTTCGGCGGTGTCTGACACCCACAAGGAGAGCCTGACATGACGCCAGAAGTCGCAGTCGACCTGTTTCGTGACGCGTTGTGGCTGACCACGCTGATGGTGGCGGTGCTGGTGGTGCCGAGCCTGCTGGTCGGCCTGGTGGTGGCGATGTTCCAGGCCGCCACCCAGATCAATGAACAGACCCTGAGCTTCCTGCCACGCCTGCTGGTGATGCTGATCACGCTGATCGTCGCCGGGCCCTGGCTGGTGCAGAAATTCATGGAATACATCACCGGGCTGTACACCAACATCCCGCACCTGATCGGTTGACGCCGCCATGCTGGAGTTGACCAACGCGCAGATCGGCACCTGGGTCGCCACCTTCATCCTGCCGCTGTTCAGGGTGACGGCGGTGCTGATGACCATGCCGATCTTCGGCACCAAGATGCTGCCGGCCCGGGTTCGCCTTTACGCGGCCGTGGCAATCACCGTGGTGATCGTGCCGGCCCTGCCGCCCATCCCCGAATTCGAACCGCTTAGCCTGCGCGGCCTGCTGCTGTGCGCCGAGCAGGTTATCGTCGGGGCGTTGTTCGGTTTCTCCTTGCAGCTGTTGTTCCAGGCCTTCGTGATTGCCGGGCAGATCGTCGCGGTGCAGATGGGCATGGCCTTCGCGTCGATGGTCGACCCGGCCAACGGCGTCAACGTCACGGTGATCAGCCAGTTCCTGACCATGCTGGTGAGCGTGCTGTTCCTGTTGATGAACGGGCATCTGGTGGTGTTCGAGGTGCTGACCGAGAGTTTCACCACGCTGCCGGTGGGCAGCGCCCTGGTGGTCAATCACTTCTGGGAGATGGCCGGGCGCCTGAGCTGGGTGATGGGCGCCGCATTGCTGCTGATCCTGCCGGCGATCGCCGCGTTGCTGGTGGTAAACATCGCCTTTGGCGTGATGACCCGTGCCGCACCCCAGTTGAACATCTTTTCCATCGGTTTCCCGCTCACCCTGGTGCTGGGCATGGGCATCTTCTGGGTCGGCCTGGCCGACATTCTTTCTCACTACCAGGCACTGGCCAGCGAAGCGCTGCAGTGGCTGCGTGAACTGGCACGGGCGCGCTGAGCATGGCCGAAAGCGAGAGCGGGCAGGACAAGACAGAGGAACCCACCGAAAAGCGCAAAAAAGACGCGCGGGAAAAGGGTGAGATCGCCCGTTCCAAGGAGCTGAACACGGTTGCCGTGACCCTGGCGGGAGCGGGCGGCATTCTGGCCTTCGGCGGCAGTCTGGCCGAAAGCCTGATGAACCTGATGCGCATGAACTTCACCCTGACCCGCGAAGTGATCGTGGATGAGCGCAGCATGGGGGCGTTCCTGCTGGCATCGGGCAAGATGGCCATCTGGTCGGTGCAGCCGATCCTGATCCTGCTGTTCGTCATTTCGTTCGTCGCGCCCATCGCCCTGGGCGGTTTCCTGTTCTCCGGCAGCCTGATGCAACCCAAATTCAGCCGCTTGAACCCGCTGTCGGGGATCAAGCGCATGTTCTCGATGAATTCGCTGACCGAGCTGCTCAAGGCCCTTGCCAAGTTCATCATGATCCTGGTGGTGGCGCTGGTGGTGCTGGTCAGTGACCGTGAGGCGCTGCTGGCCATCGGCAAGATGCCGATGGAGATGGCGATCATCCAGGCGCTCCAGGTGGTCGGTTGGAGTGCCTTGTGGATGGCCGCGGGGTTGCTGCTGATCGCCGGGCTCGACGTGCCGTACCAGCTTTGGCAGTCGCACAAGAAGCTGAAGATGACCAAGCAGGAAGTGACCGACGAGTACAAGAACTCCGAGGGCAAGCCCGAGGTCAAGCAGCGCATACGCCAGCTGCAGCGCGAGATGTCGCAGCGGCGCATGATGGCGGCGGTGCCCGATGCCGACGTGATCATCACCAACCCGACCCACTATGCCGTGGCCTTGCAGTACGACCCGGAAAAAGGCAGTGCGGCGCCGCTGCTGCTGGCCAAGGGCACTGACTTCATGGCCTTGAAGATTCGCGAGATCGGCGTCGAACACAAGGTGCAGATCCTCGAATCGCCGGCCCTGGCGCGGGCGATCTACTACTCCACGGAAATCGAGCAGGAAATCCCCGCCGGGTTGTACATGGCGGTGGCGCAGGTGCTGGCGTACGTGTTCCAGATTCGCCAGTACCGCGCCGGCAGGGGCAAGCCGCCGGAGCCGTTGAAGAAGGACCTGCCCATCCCCGACGACCTGCGGCGCGACAGCTGAGCCCGCTCAGTTCTTGGTGCGTGAGTGCCGCCAGCCTTGATCGAAGAAGGCGGCGACCACCACCAATGCACCGGCCACTGCAAGCATCAGCGCCACGCCATCCGTCGAGTGAGTGGCCGAGCTTGCCACCAGCGCCAGCCCGCCCAGTGGGGCCAGGCCGCCCGCTACTGCGGTACCGACCTCACGCCCGGTGCCAAAACCCGAAGAGCGCGTCTGGGTCGGGAACTGGCGGCTGAGGAACGAGCCCTGGGGTGCGAACATCATCGGCGCCAGGATGCCGGTGCCGACGGCGATGGCCACATAGATCAGCATCGGCTCGCCGGTCGACAGCAAGCGCAGGAAGGGGTAGGCGAACAGCGCCGACAGCAGCCCGCCGAGCATCAGCACGGTCTTGCTGCTCCACTTGTCGCACAGCCAGCCGAAGAACGGCACGGCAAAGATCGCCACCAGGCTGGCCAGGGTCACCGACAGGGAAGTGACGTGCGCCTCGACGCCCTTGAACTGGGTGAGATAGGCCAGCGAGAACGTCTTGAAGATGTAGCTCAGCGCGTTGTAGCCGATAGCGACGAAGAACACCACGGCCAGGCCCTTGAGGTCGTTCTTGAACAGCAGTTTCAGGGGCGAGACTTTGGGTTTGTCATCGGCGT
Source organism: Pseudomonas sp. TWI923 (assembly GCF_039673365.1). Classification (NCBI taxonomy): domain Bacteria; kingdom Pseudomonadati; phylum Pseudomonadota; class Gammaproteobacteria; order Pseudomonadales; family Pseudomonadaceae; genus Pseudomonas; species Pseudomonas sp. TWI923. The sequence goes on from NZ_JBDJLM010000001.1 coordinate 101,678, forward strand.
GGTCGAGTTCCTTGAAGTCCGGAGTCTCGGGGATGCTCTTGCGCACCCACAGGCCTACCGCTACCAGGGCGATGCTGGCGATGAAGGGGATGCGCCAGCCACCGGCAAGCAGGAATTCATTGCCGTTCATGGTCAGCAGGTAGACGGTCAGTGACGACAGCAACAGGCCCAGGTTCAGCCCCAGCGCCGGCCAGGCACCCTGGCTGCCGCGCTTGCCTTCGCTGGCATGTTCATAGGAGGTCACCGCCGCGCCGGACAGTTCGGCGCCGGCGCCCAGGCCCTGGATGATGCGGATCACCACCAGTAGGATCGGTGCCCAGATACCGATGGTGGCGTAGCCGGGGATCAGGCCGATGAGCATGGTGCACACGCCCATCATGCAGAAGGTGATCACCAGCACGTGCTTGCGCCCGAAGCGGTCGCCCAGGTAGCCGAACAGCACGCCGCCGAAGGGGCGGGCGATGAAGCCGATGGCGAAGGTGGAGAACGCCAGCAGCGAGGCCACCGCCGGGTTGCTCGGGTCGAAGAAGATCTTCGAAAAGACGATCGCCGCCATGGTGGCGTAGAGATAAAAGTCGTACCACTCCAGCATCGAGCCGAAGATGGTCGCCGCTGCCACCTTGCGCAGGCGTTTGCGTTGCTGTTCGGGTGTCTCGCTTGCGGCCGGGGCCGCCTCGTGTACCGACATGGGGGTTTCCTTATTGTCTTTGTAATGGGGTGTGCAGCGGTGAATCAGCGGGCCTTGAGGATCTTCTCGGCGATCATCTGGCCAATCGGGATGGCCGAGGTGGCAGCCGGCGACGGGGCATTGCAGACATGCACCATGCGCGGGGTCTCGGCGAACAGGAAGTCATGCACCAGGGTGCCGTCGCGCATCACGGCCTGGGCGCGGATGCCGGCTTCATAGGGCAGCAGGTCTTCGACCTGCAGGGACGGGCAATACTTGCGGCACTGTTCCAGGTAGCCACGCTTGAACAGCGAGTTCTTCATCTCGGCGGTGCCGGAACCGAGGTTGTTCCAGATGGTTTTCCAGAACCCCGGGAAGCGCGCGTACTCCGCGACATCGCGCCAGTTCACCGAGAACTTTTGGTAGTTCTCCCGGCCAAAGCCCAGCACCGCGTTGGGGCCGACGGTGACGCTGCCATCGATCATTCGCGTCAGGTGCACCCCCAGGAACGGCAGCTCCGGGTCGGGGATCGGGTAGATAAGATGGTTGACGATCTGGTTCTTGCTCGCCGGCAAGCGGTAGTACTCGCCGCGGAAGGGGATGATCTGGTGCTCGATCTTCACCCCGGCCAGGCGTGCCAGGCGGTCGGACTGCAGGCCGGCGCAGGCCACCAGTTGGCGGGCGTGCCAGGTATTGCCGTCGCTGCTGATGCTGACGTGCTCGGCATGCTCCTGGATCGCGCGCACCGGGGTGGACAGGTGCAGCTCGCCACCGGCCTGGCGAATCACCTTGGCCATGGCATTGCACACCTGCTTGTAATCGACGATGCCGGTGGCGTCGAGGAACAGCGCACCTTTGCCGACGATATTCGGCTCACGCTGGCGCAGCTCGGCGGCGTCCAGGCGTTCGACCTTCAAACCGTTCTGTTGCGAACGCTCGTAGAGCGCCTGCATGCGCTGCATTTCCAGGTCGTTGGAGGCTACCAGCAGCTTGCCGCAGACTTCGAAGGCGATGCCGTGCTCGCGGCAAAAGTCTTTGGTGGCCTGGGCGCCGCGTTTGCACAGGTCAGCCTTGAGACTACCGGGTGCGTAGTAGATGCCTGCGTGGATCACGCCACTGTTGTGGCCTGTCTGGTGACGGCCGAGGCTGGCTTCCTTTTCCAGGACCAGCAGTGAGGCCCCTGGGCGCTGTTGCAGCAGGGCCATGGCGGTAGCGAGGCCGACGATGCCGCCGCCGATGATGCAGTAGTCGTAAGTCATGCAGGATTACCTTGGTGTTCTTGTCGGTGGATCTGCTTATCAGGTTGTCAGACTAAGTAATGCGCGAGAAAACCTCGCGGGAATGCGATGAGGTTCTCCGGGTTCAGTCGAGGGTGGGTAGGTCGAGTTTCAGGCGCTTGGCCGAAGCCCGCAGGTGTGCTTCGGCACAAGCGGCGGCGGCTTGGCGGTCGCCAGCGTAGATGGCTTGGTACAGTGCCCGGTGCTCACTCAGGGCATCGGCCGAGCCGCCTACCGAGTGTGCGGCGGAGTTTTCCCAGGCGGTGCGACGTGCGGCGGCCAGCTGGCCCCCGAGAAAATCATGGAAGGCCACGAAGTAGTCATTCTTGCTGGCCTCGGCGATAGCGCGATGGAAGGCCACGTCGGCGGCAGAGGCGGTGGCGAAATCGCTGCGCTGGTCTTCCATGGTGCCCAGGGCGAAGGCCATGCGGTTCAGGTCATCGGCATCACGGCGGCGCGCGGCGATGGCGGCGGCCTGGGTTTCTATCCACAGGCGCATCTCGAACATCTGCACCAGGTCCGGTTTGCGCCCTTGGCTGTCGGGGAAGCGGAATACCGTGCCGTGCGGCGTCTGCGAGATATACGAGCCGAGCCCGCGGCGGGCGATCAGCACGCCATCGGCCTTGAGCTGTGCCACGGCCTCACGTACCACCGAGCGGCTGACGTTCAGCTGTTCAGCCAGTTGCTGTTCGGTGGGCAGGCGCGATTCGGCGGCCAGGCGGCCGGCATCGATCTCGCCGCGGATGGCGCTGACGACCCGTTCGACCAGGGTGTCGGGGCGCTGGAGTTCTAGCATGGAGGAGGAGCCAATTGATCAGGTTGTCAGACAATGCCCGTTCCGAGGGTTCCCTGTCAACGGAGGCGCTGCTGGCAAAGTCGCCTGTTGCAACCTCTTCGCGGGTAAACCCGCTCCCACAGGCTTACTGCAAGCCCCGAGGGCGGCACTGCACCTGTGGGAGCGGGTTTACCCGCGAAGAGGCCGGCGAACCACCTTCACAGTTCGTTGTTGAATGTCCCGGTACCTTCAAGGATGTTGCGCAATGTCAGCGCCACTTCCTCCATATCACTGCCTTGCGAAGTCAGGATGATCTCCAGCGCTTCATCGCCCTTGAGCGCATCGCGGTCCCCCGCAGCCACCTCGATCAGCAAGCGTTCGGCACTCAGCGTCACCTTCAGCCCGTCCAGGGTCGACGGCTCGTCATCCAGGGTCAGGTCGACCGTGTCCTCGTCCGGGTAACGGGTCAGCAGGAACATCTGGCCCTTGTCGCTGTGGCAGCACAGGGTCGCCATGTTGTCTTCCTCGTCGTCACAAGGGGTGGCGAAGAGCAGGGCGGTTTTCAATTGCATGGGCGGCTCGGGTCGGTAGTCAAAGGCGCAAGCTTCAGCTTCAAGGTTCGGCAGGTCAAGCGCGGCGGCGCAAATCTCGGATTTTGCTGATTGCGGCGCGAAGCTTGCAGCCCGAGGCTTGCTGCCGGTCATTGACCGAATATGTCGCAGCGCTGCAAGCCGGAGTGACCGTTCAGTCGTTAAGCTCCCCAGTCGATGGGTTCCCGTAAAGGCACAGCCACCGGGCAGTCGCTTTTGCAGGTACCCAACGCTTCCGTCTTGCCACGGGTTGGCTATGGTTGATCCGTACAAGGCGCACGCACGCGACGCTTCACCTATAAAAGCCCAAGCGGAGTACCACAGATGGCGTTCTTCACCGCAGCCAGCAAAGCCGACTTCCAGCATCAACTGCAAGCGGCCCTGGCGCAGCACATCAGCGAACAGTCCCTGCCACAAGTTGCACTGTTCGCCGACCAGTTCTTCGGCATCATCTCTCTGGACGAACTCACTCAGCGGCGGCTTTCCGACCTCGCCGGCTGCACGCTTTCCGCCTGGCGCATCATCGAGCGCTTCGACCCCGAACACCCGCAGGTGCGGGTCTACAACCCTGATTACGAACGCCACGGCTGGCAATCCACCCACACCGTGGTCGAGGTGCTGCACCACGACCTGCCGTTCCTGGTCGACTCGGTGCGTACCGAACTCAACCGCCGCGGCTACAGCATCCACACCCTGCAGACCACCGTGCTCAGCGCACGCCGAGGCAGCAAGGGCGAACTGGTCGAGCTGCTGCCCAAGGGCACCCAGGGCGAGGGCGTCAGCCACGAATCGCTGATGTACCTGGAGATCGACCGCTGCTCCAACAGCGCCGAGCTCACGACCTTGACCAAGGAGCTGGAGCAGGTGCTGGCCGAAGTGCGCGGCGTGGTCGCCGACTTCGAGCCGATGAAGGCCAAGATCCATGAACTGCTGGCACTGGTCGAACAGAACGCCTTTGGCCCGGAGCAGAACGACAAGGCAGAGGTGAAGAGCTTCCTGTCGTGGCTGCTGGACAACCATTTCACCTTCCTCGGCTATGAAGAGTTCACCGTCCAGGCCGATGCCGACGGTGGCCATCTGGTCTACGACGATGCCTCCTTCCTCGGCCTGACCCGCCTGCTGCGCGCCGGCCTGGGTGCCGACGACCTGCGCATCGAGGACTACGCCGTCGCCTACCTGCGCGAGCCGCGCCTGCTGTCGTTCGCCAAGGCCTCCCAGCCAAGCCGCGTGCACCGCCCGGCCTACCCGGACTACGTGTCGATCCGCCAGATCGACGCAGACGGCAATGTGCTCAAGGAATGCCGCTTCATGGGCCTGTACACCTCGTCGGTGTACGGCGAGAGCGTGCATACCATCCCTTACATTCGCGGCAAGGTGGCCGAAGTCGAGCGCCGCTCGCACTTCGATCCCAAGGCCCACCTGGGCAAGGAGCTGGCGCAGGTACTCGAAGTGCTGCCGCGCGACGACCTGTTCCAGACCCCGGTCGACGAGCTGTTCAGCACCGCCATGTCGATCGTGCAGATCCAGGAGCGCAACAAGATCCGCGTGTTCCTGCGCAAGGACCCGTACGGCCGCTTCTGCTACTGCCTGGCCTACGTGCCCCGCGAGATCTACTCCACCGAAGTTCGGCAGAAGATCCAGCAGGTGCTGATGGAGCGCCTGAAGGCCACCGACTGCGAATTCTGGACCTTCTTCTCCGAATCGGTTCTGGCCCGCGTGCAGTTGATCCTGCGCGTCGACCCGAAGAACCGCATCGATATCGACCTGCAGCAGCTGGAAAACGAAGTGATCCAGGCTTGCCGCTCGTGGCATGACGATTACTCGGCGCTGGTGGTGGAAAACTTCGGCGAAGCCCAGGGCACCAACATCCTCGATGAGTTCCCGAAAGGCTTCCCGGCCGGCTACCGCGAGCGCTTCGCCGCCCATTCGGCGGTGGTCGACATGCAGCACGTGCTGAACCTGTCGGAACAAAAACCGCTGGCCATGAGCTTCTACCAGCCGCTCACGCAACTCGGCGAACGCACGCTGCACTGCAAGCTGTACCACGCCGATACGCCGCTGGCGCTGTCGGACGTGCTGCCGATCCTGGAAAACCTCGGCCTGCGCGTGCTTGGCGAGTTCCCTTACCGCCTGCGCCATGCCAGCGGCCGTGAGTTCTGGATTCACGACTTCGCCTTCACCTACAGCGAAGGCCTGAACCTGGATATCCAGCAGCTCAACGACACCTTCCAGGACGCCTTCGTCCACATCGTCAAGGGCGACGCCGAGAACGACGCCTTCAACCGCCTGGTGCTGACCGCCGGCCTGCCGTGGCGCGACGTGGCACTGCTGCGCGCCTATGCCCGCTACCTGAAGCAGATCCGCCTGGGCTTCGACCTGGGTTACATCGCCAGCACCCTGAACAACCACACCGACATCGCCCGCGAGTTGACCCGGTTGTTCAAGACCCGTTTCTACCTGGCGCGCAAGCTCACCCAGGAAGACCTCGACGACAAGCAGCTGCGCCTGGAGCAGGCGATCCTCACCGCCCTGGACGACGTGCAGGTGCTCAACGAGGACCGCATCCTGCGGCGCTACCTGGACCTGATCAAGGCCACCCTGCGCACCAACTTCTACCAGCCGGACGCCAACGGCCAGAACAAGTCGTACTTCAGCTTCAAGTTCAACCCCAAGCTGATCCCCGAGCTGCCCAAGCCGGTACCGAAATTCGAGATCTTCGTCTATTCGCCGCGAGTCGAGGGCGTGCACCTGCGCTTCGGCAACGTTGCTCGTGGCGGCCTGCGCTGGTCGGACCGCGAAGAAGACTTCCGCACTGAAGTACTGGGCCTGGTCAAGGCCCAGCAGGTGAAGAACTCGGTGATCGTGCCAGTGGGCGCCAAGGGCGGCTTCCTGCCGCGCCGCCTGCCGCTGGGCGGCAGCCGTGACGAGATCGCCGCCGAGGGCGTGGCGTGCTACCGCATCTTCATCTCCGGCCTGCTCGACATCACCGACAACCTCAAGGACGGTGGCGTGGTGCCGCCTGCGAACGTGGTGCGTCACGATGACGACGACCCGTACCTGGTGGTCGCCGCGGACAAAGGCACCGCGACCTTCTCCGACATCGCCAACGGCATCGCCATCGACTACGGCTTCTGGCTGGGCGATGCGTTCGCCTCGGGCGGCTCGGCCGGCTATGACCACAAGAAGATGGGCATCACTGCCCGTGGCGCGTGGGTGGGCGTGCAGCGCCACTTCCGCGAGCGCGGCATCAACGTGCAGGAAGACCCGATCACCGTGGTGGGTGTGGGCGACATGGCCGGTGACGTGTTCGGCAACGGCCTGCTGATGTCGGAAAAACTGCAGCTGGTGGCCGCGTTCAACCACCTGCACATCTTCATCGACCCGAACCCGGACCCGGCCACTAGCTTCGTCGAGCGCAAGCGCCTGTTCGACCTGCCGCGCTCGGCCTGGAGCGACTACGACACCAGCATCATGTCCGAAGGCGGCGGGATCTTCCCGCGCAGTGCCAAGAGCATCGCCATCAGCCCGCAGATGAAGGAACGCTTCGCCATCGAAGCCGACCGCCTGACCCCGACCGAGCTGTTGCACGCCCTGCTGCAGGCGCCGGTCGACCTGCTGTGGAACGGTGGTATCGGCACCTACGTCAAGGCCAGCAGCGAAAGCCACGCCGATGTCGGCGACAAGGCCAACGATGCCCTGCGCGTCAACGGCAACGAGCTGCGCTGCAAGGTGGTGGGCGAGGGCGGCAACCTGGGCATGACCCAACTGGGCCGTGTCGAGTTCGGCCTCAATGGCGGCGCCACCAACACCGACTTCATCGACAACGCCGGTGGTGTGGACTGCTCCGACCACGAGGTCAACATCAAGATCCTGCTCAACGAAGTGGTGCAGGCCGGCGACATGACCGAGAAGCAGCGTAACCAGCTGCTGGGTAGCATGACCGACGAAGTGGCCGGGCTGGTGCTGGGCAACAACTACAAGCAGACGCAAGCGCTGTCGCTGGCCGCGCGCCGCGCCCGCGAGCGGATTGCCGAGTACAAGCGCCTGATGGCCGACCTCGAGGCCCGTGGCAAGCTGGATCGCGCCATCGAGTTCCTGCCCAGTGAAGAGCAACTGGCCGAACGCCTGGCCGCAGGCCAGGGCCTGACCCGCGCCGAGCTGTCGGTGCTGATCTCGTACAGCAAGATCGACCTCAAGGAGCAACTGCTCAAGTCGCTGGTGCCGGACGATGACTACCTCACCCGCGACATGGAGACCGCCTTCCCGCCGTCGCTGGTGACCAAGTACGCCGACTCCATGCGCGGCCACCGCCTGAAACGCGAGATCGTCAGCACCCAGATCGCCAACGACCTGGTCAACAACATGGGCATCACCTTCGTGCAGCGCCTGAAGGAGTCCACCGGCATGAGCCCGGCCAACGTGGCCGGCGCCTATGTGATCGTGCGCGACATCTTCCACCTGCCGCACTGGTTCCGTCAGATCGAGGCCCTCGACTACCAGGTCCCGGCCGAGATCCAACTGACCCTGATGGACGAGCTGATGCGCCTGGGTCGCCGCGCTACCCGCTGGTTCCTGCGTAGCCGGCGCAACGAGCAGGACGCTGGCCGTGACGTCGCCCACTTCGGGCCGAAGATCGCCCAGCTTGGGCTCAAGCTCGACGAACTGCTCGAAGGCCCGACCCGCGAGCGTTGGATGGTCCGCTACCAGGGCTTCGTCGAAGCCGGTGTGCCGGAGCTGCTGGCGCGTATGGTTGCCGGCACCACGCACCTGTACACCCTGCTGCCGATCATCGAAGCGTCCGACGTGACCGGGCATGATCCTGCGCAGGTGGCCAAGGCGTTCTTTGCCGTGGGCAGCTCGCTGGACCTGACCTGGTACCTGCAGGAAATCAGCAACCTGCCGGTGGAAAACAACTGGCAGGCCCTGGCCCGCGAAGCGTTCCGCGATGACATCGACCTGCAGCAGCGGGCAATCACCATCTCGGTATTGCAGATGGCCGATGCGCCGGACGACATGGACGCCCGCGTGGCCCTGTGGTGCGAGCAGCACCGGGTGATGGTGGAGCGCTGGCGCGCCATGCTCGACGACCTGCGCAACGCTACTGGTACCGACTATGCGATGTACGCGGTGGCCAACCGCGAGCTGGTCGACCTGGCGATGAGCGGGCAGGCGGCGGTGATTCCGTCCTGAGCCTTGCGTTGAGGTAGTTGAGGTAAAAGAAAGCCCCGGCAGTGATGTCGGGGCTTTTCTTTACGCCTTGTGTTGAAAGTGTTGGCCTCTTCGCGGGTAAACCCGCTCCCACAGGGGCCTCGCTGGTTTTGAATGTGCTGTGCCTGTGGGAGCGGGTTTACCCGCGAAGCAGGCGACGCTGGCCTTACTTGAACCGCCGTTCCACGCCTTTTTCCACCAGGATTTTCGCCGAAATCTCTTCCACCGAAAAATGCGTGGAGTTGATGTTGGGAATGTTCTCCCGGCGGAACAGGCTTTCCACCTCGCGCACCTCGAACTCGCACTGGGCGAAGCTCGAATAGCGGCTGTTGGGTTTGCGTTCGTGGCGGATGGCGGTCAGGCGGTCGGGGTCGATGGTCAGGCCGAACAGCTTGTTGTGGTGCTTCTTCAGCACCGCCGGCAGCTGCAGGCGCTCCATGTCGTCCTCGGTCAACGGGTAGTTGGCGGCGCGAATACCGAACTGCATGGCCATGTACAGGCAGGTCGGGGTCTTGCCGCAGCGTGACACGCCCACCAGGATCAGGTCGGCCTTGTCGTAGTAATGGGTCCGCGCGCCGTCGTCGTTGTCGAGGGCGAAGTTGACCGCCTCGATACGCTCCATGTAGTTGGAATTGCCGCCGATCGAGTGGGATTTGCCCACGGAATACGACGAATGGGCGGTCAATTCCTGCTCTAGTGGGGATAAAAACGTCGAAAAGATGTCGATCATGAAGCCATTGGACGTGGCCATGACTTCGCGGATGTCCTGGTTGACGATGGTGTCGAAGATGATCGGGCGCACCCCGTCACGCTCGGCCGCCGCGTTGATTTGCTGGACCATGGCCCGGGCCTTGTCCAGCGTATCGATGTAGGGGCGGGTGAATTTATTGAACGGAATGCTCTCGAATTGTGCGAGCAGGCTCTGCCCCAACGTTTCTGCAGTGATGCCGGTACCGTCGGAGATGAAAAACGCGGTTCGTTTCATTTGCACCTGGGGCCTTAAGCTGCCGAAGATTTCTGGATATGATAGGTTCGGTTTGCCGAACGCGGTTGCTCGGCATTCTCACTTATTTTCCAGGTCCAGGCCACAAGCGTCCCGGCCCAGTCGCAGAGCAGACAGGCGGGCGCCCTTGAGCTTTTCCAATACAGTTAGTGGAGAGATCACCTTGGTAGAGTACGTAGTTTCCCTCGATAAGCTCGGCGTCCATGATGTGGAGCATGTGGGGGGCAAGAACGCATCCCTGGGCGAGATGATCAGCAATCTTGCCGGTGCCGGCGTTTCGGTGCCGGGCGGCTTTGCCACTACGGCTCAGGCGTACCGCGACTTTCTCGAACAGAGTGGCCTGAACGACCGTATCCACGCCGCGCTCGACGCGCTGGACGTCGATGACATCAATGCCCTGACCAAGACCGGCGCACAAATCCGCCAGTGGGTCATGGAAGCCGAGTTCCCGGCACGCCTCGATTCGGAAATCCGTACGGCCTTCGCCGAAATGGCCGCCGGCAACGACAACATGGCGGTCGCCGTGCGTTCCTCGGCCACCGCCGAAGACCTGCCGGACGCCTCGTTCGCCGGCCAGCAGGAAACCTTCCTCAACATCCGTGGCGTCGACAACGTGATCCGCGCGGCCAAGGAAGTCTTCGCCTCGCTGTTCAACGACCGTGCCATCGCCTACCGCGTGCACCAGGGCTTCGACCACAAGCTGGTCGCCCTGTCCGCCGGCGTGCAGCGCATGGTCCGCTCCGAAACCGGCACCGCCGGCGTGATGTTCACCCTCGACACTGAGTCGGGCTTCCGTGACGTGGTGTTCATCACCGGCGCCTACGGCCTGGGTGAAACCGTCGTGCAGGGTGCGGTCAACCCGGACGAATTCTACGTACACAAGAACACCTTGCAGGCGGGTCGCCCGGCGATCCTGCGCCGCAACCTGGGCAGCAAGGCGATCAAGATGGTCTACGGCGACGAAGCCAAGGCCGGCCGTTCGGTCAAGACCGTCGAAGTCGACCGCGCCGAACGCGCACGCTTCTGCCTGAGCGACGCCGAAGTGGCCGAGCTGGCCAAGCAGGCGATGATCATCGAGCAGCACTACCAGCGCCCGATGGACATCGAGTGGGCCAAGGACGGTGACGACGGCAAGCTGTACATCGTTCAGGCCCGCCCTGAGACCGTGAAGAGCCGTGCCAGCGCCAACGTCATGGAACGTTACCTGCTCAAGGAGAAAGGCACCGTGCTGGTCGAAGGCCGTGCCATCGGCCAGCGCATCGGCGCCGGCAAGGTGCGCGTGATCAAGGACGTGTCGGAAATGGACAAGGTCCAGCCCGGCGACGTGCTGGTCTCGGACATGACCGACCCGGATTGGGAGCCGGTGATGAAGCGCGCCAGCGCCATCGTCACCAACCGCGGCGGGCGTACCTGCCACGCGGCGATCATCGCGCGTGAACTGGGTATCCCGGCTGTGGTCGGTTGCGGCAATGCCACCCAGGTGCTCAAAGATGGCCAGGGCGTGACCGTGTCCTGCGCCGAAGGCGACACCGGCTTCATCTTCGAAGGCGAGCTGGGCTTCGACGTCAAGCAGAACTCGGTGGACGCCATGCCGGAGCTGCCGTTCAAGATCATGATGAACGTGGGCAACCCGGACCGCGCGTTCGACTTCGCCCAGCTGCCCAACGAAGGTGTGGGCCTGGCGCGCCTGGAGTTCATCATCAACCGCATGATCGGCGTGCACCCCAAGGCGCTGCTGAACTACGCGGGCCTGCCGCCGGAGCTCAAAGAGAGCGTCGACAAGCGCATCGCCGGCTACAGCGACCCGGTCGGTTTCTATGTCGAGAAGCTGGTCGAGGGCATCAGCACCCTGGCCGCAGCCTTCTACCCGAAAAAGGTCATCGTGCGCCTGTCGGACTTCAAGTCCAACGAATACGCCAACCTGATCGGCGGCAAGCTGTACGAGCCGGAAGAAGAAAACCCGATGCTGGGCTTCCGCGGCGCCTCGCGCTACATCAGCGAGTCGTTCCGTGACTGCTTCGAGCTCGAGTGCCGCGCCCTCAAGCGCGTGCGCAACGAGATGGGCCTGACCAACGTCGAGATCATGGTGCCGTTCGTGCGCACCCTGGGCGAAGCCAGCCAGGTCGTCGACCTGCTCGCCGAAAACGGCCTGGCCCGTGGCGACAACGGCCTGCGCGTGATCATGATGTGCGAGCTGCCGTCCAACGCCATCCTGGCCGAGGAGTTCCTCGAGTACTTCGACGGCTTCTCGATCGGTTCCAACGACCTGACCCAGCTCACCCTGGGCCTGGACCGCGACTCGGGGATCATCGCCCACCTGTTCGACGAGCGTAACCCTGCGGTCAAGAAACTGCTGGCCAACGCCATCGCCGCGTGCAACAAGGCTGGCAAGTACATCGGCATTTGCGGCCAAGGCCCATCGGACCACCCGGACCTGGCCAAGTGGCTGATGGAGCAGGGCATCGAGAGCGTGTCGCTGAACCCGGACTCGGTGCTCGAGACCTGGTTCTTCCTGGCCGAAGGCCAGGGCGCAGCCTGATGTGATCGACGAGGGCGCATGACGCCCTCGTGTTTATGCGTGGGAGCGGGCTTGCCCCGCGATGGCGTCAGCCAGGACACCTCTGTAGCCTGTCCCGACGCCATCGCGGGGCAAGCCCGCTCCCACGTTGTCGTCTTTTATCTGTTCGTGAAGCCATGCAAAGCAGCAGCACCCAATTTCCCGTCGCGTTGCTCAGTGCCGAGCGCCGCGGCGACCTCAGCGAAGACGTCTACCGGATCAAGGCCGGCAATAGTCCCGATTCGAGCGTCGAGCTGGCCGTCACGCGTCTGGGCCTGGCCGACCAGGGCCCTGCTCAAGGCGTACCGGTCATTCTCCTGCACGGCAGTTTTTCCAATCGGCGCTTCTGGTACTCACCCAAGGGCATCGGCCTGGGTGCCTACCTCGCCCGTGCCGGTTTCGATGTATGGATCCCGGAGATGCGCGGCCATGGCCTGTCGCCACGCAACCGCGCCTGGCAGCACAACCGTGTGGCCGACTATGCCCGCTATGACCTGCCGGTGATTGGTGCTTTTGTCCAGGAGCAGGCCGGGCAGGCGCCGCACTGGCTCGGCCACTCCCTGGGCGGCACCACCCTGGCCGCTGCGCTGGGCGGTGGCTACCTGGCCAGTGCGCAGGTGGCCAGCGCGGCCTTCTTCGGCGCCCAGGTCAGCCGCGTGTACTGGCCGCTCAAGGTGCCGCCGGTGGCGTGGGGCGCGAAGCTGCTGCTCAAGCGCTTTGACCAGATCAGCGGTTCGCGGCTCAAGCGTGGCCCGGAAGACGAACCGATTGGCCTGGCGCTTGAAAGCCTGCGCTGGAATGGCCTGTTCGGCCGGTTCGGCGACAAGGACCGCGATTGGTGGGCGGGGCTGGCCGAGGTCGATGTGCCGGTATTGGCCGTGGCCGGGGCAGGGGATTTCCAGGACCCGGTGTGGGCTTGCCGCAAGCTGTTCGATCAGTTGGGCGGTGACAACAAGCAGTTCCTGCGCCTGGGGCAGGAGCAGGGCTTCGATGCCTTCGGGCACGTCGACATGCTGGTCAGCAAGGCGGCGCAGGCCCAGGTGTGGCCGTTGGTGGAGCGCTGGCTGAGGGATCCGCAGGTGCCGGTGCATGCCTCGACGGTGGTGATGGAGCCGGTGCCTGCCAGTTGATTCTGCGTTGCCCTCTTCGCGGGTAAACCCTCTCCATCAGTATTTCACACCTCTCTTTTGGGAGCGGTTTTACCCGCGAAGAGGCCGGAGCAGGCAAAAGTAAATTGACTGCTCGGTCCCGGATGACTGCCGTACCTTGCAAGGTGTAGCCTTGATCCCACTTTCGCTTTCGTTGTGACTGACAGGAGTTTCCCATGCAGCATTACGTAACGCCCGACCTGTGCGACGCCTACCCAGATCTCGTCCAGGTGCTAGAACCCATGTTCAGCAACTTCGGTGGCCGCGACTCGTTCGGCGGCCAGATCGTCACCATCAAGTGCTTCGAGGACAACTCGCTGGTCAAGGAGCAGGTCGAACTCGACGGCAAGGGCAAGGTGCTGGTGGTCGATGGCGGTGGTTCGCTGCGCCGTGCGCTGCTGGGCGACATGCTCGCCGAAAAAGCGGCGAAGAGCGGCTGGGAAGGCCTGGTGATCTACGGCTGTGTGCGCGACGTCGACGTGCTGGTGCAGACCGATGTGGGTGTGCAGGCCCTGGCCAGCCATCCTATGAAAACCGACAAACGCGGTATTGGCGACCTCAACGTCGCGGTGACCTTTGCCGGGGTGACCTTCCGCCCGGGCGAGTATGTGTACGCCGACAACAATGGCGTAATCGTCTCGCCAAGCCCGCTGAAGATGCCCGAGTGACGCGCGGCGCGCGCTGATGGAGCTTTGATGTTCGAGGAAGACAACGCGCAGTGGGGGCTGGTGCATGCCCTGGTGCTCGATGGCAAAGGCGGCGCGCGTTCGATAGCCCGTACCGAGCTGGACGATTTGCAGTTGCAGCCGCTGGAGAGCCTGTGGCTGCATTGGGATCGTAGCCATCCGCAGACCCGCACTTGGCTGCTGCACGACAGTGGCCTGAGCGAGTTCGCCTGCGACCTGCTGCTGGAAGAGAACACCCGCCCGCGCCTGCTGCAGCTGGCCAACGAGCAGATGCTGCTGTTCTTGCGCGGGGTCAACCTCAACCCGGGTGCCGAGCCTGAGGACATGGTTTCTGTGCGCATTTTCGCCGAAGCGCGGCGGGTCATCTCGCTGCGCCTGCGGCCGCTGCGCGCCAGCGACGAGGTGCTTCAGCAGTTGGACGAGGGCAGGGGGCCGAAATCGGCGTCCGAGCTGTTGCTGCTGATGGGCGAGTTGCTCACCGAGAAGGTCCAGGCGCTGGTCAGCGACCTGTCCGAGGCGGTCGATCTCGAAGAAGAGAAGGTGGAAGCCGACGAACGGTATGCGCCTGAGCAAGGCAGCCTGCAGCAGATCCGTCGACGCGCCGCCGGCCTGCGCCGTTTCCTTGCACCGCAGCGGGATATCTACGCGCAGTTGTCGCGTAACAAGTGCAGCTGGTTCGCCGACCCCGACAGCGACTACTGGAACGAGCTCAACAACAGCCTGATCCGTTATCTCGAAGAGCTGGAACTGGCCCGCGAGCGCGCTGCCCTGGTGCTGGAAAGCGAAGATCGGCGCCGCAGCGAGCGGATGAACCGGACCATGTACCGCTTCGGCATCATTACCTGCATCTTCCTGCCCATGAGCTTCGTCACCGGTTTGCTGGGCATCAATGTCGGCGGCATACCGGGCTCGAACAGCCCTTATGGTTTCCTGTTCGCCAGCCTGATCGTGCTGGGCCTGGCGGTGGGGCAGTGGCTGTTGTTCCGCAAGCTGCGGTGGGTCTAGATGGCGTGCGGCCTGTTCTGTTCTCATCCTGAAACATTCGTCCCACATCCCTGTGTGACCCATCGCTCGCAGCTCTCGTCTTTGACTGACACTGCGCGAGGTGCCCATGCACGATCCGTTTGAAGAATCCCTGCGCGACCTGCTCAAGGCGTCACCCTCCGGCCAGGAGCGCGACGACGCCGCCTGCCTGGGTCGCGTGCTCAAGACTGCCAACCGCCAGGTCGGCGTGGGCGATCTGTTCAGCCTGCTGGGCCGCTGGAGCCAGGCACTGATGATCGCTGTCAACAATGGCTCGGCGCATGTCGCGCCAGTGCGTCGCAATGCCACCCGCAACCCTGCCTCCGGCAGAAACGTAGATAAGGCCGATTGAATATGGAACTCGATCTCTGGACCCAGAGTCTGGTCACCGCCATGACTGCCCTTTGGACCAAGGTGGCGAACTTCATCCCCAACCTGTTCGGGGCGCTGGTGGTAGTGCTGCTTGGTTTCGTCGTGGCGAAGCTGCTCGACACACTGCTGTCCAAGCTGCTGGCCAAGCTTGGCCTGGATCGCTTGATGAGCGGTACCGGGCTGACCAAGATCCTTGCCCGGGCGGGGATCCAGGTGCCGATTTCGACGCTGGTCGGCAAGATCGTCTACTGGTTCGTGCTGTTGATTTTCCTGGTCTCTGCCGCGGAATCCCTGGGCCTGGAGCGGGTCTCGGCAACGTTGGACATGCTCGCCCTGTACCTGCCGAAGGTGTTTGGTGCGGCGCTGGTGCTGCTGGCCGGCGTGCTGCTGGCACAACTGGTCAACGGCCTGGTGCGCGGGGCTGCCGAAGGCATTGGCCTGGAGTACGCCGCCGGTGTCGGGCGGATTGCCCAGGGCCTGGTGATCATCATCAGCATCTCGGTGGCGATCAGCCAGTTGGAGGTCAAGACCGACCTGCTGAACCATGTGATCGTCATCGGTTTGATAACCGTTGGTCTGGCAATTGCGTTGGCAATGGGCCTCGGCAGCCGTGAAATCGCCGGGCAGATTCTTGCTGGAATCTACGTGCGCGAACTCTATCAGGTCGGCCAGCAGGTGCGGATTGGAGAGGTCGAAGGGCATATCGAAGAGATCGGCACGGTCAAGACCACGCTGCTGACCGATGATGGCGAACTGGTGTCGCTGTCGAATCGCGAGTTGCTCGAGCAGCGCGTAAATAGCCGCTAACCGCACAAAAGCTGTTAATGTATGCCGCCGCGAAAATCGGCCCTTGGGGCTGAGCGGCGACATTGACCCGACTGTCGGCCAGATCCGCATTGAATAAAGTTCATTTGCCGCCCATGCGCTATGACCCCCGGGAGCTCACCGACGAGGAGTTGGTGGCGCGTTCGCATGAGGAGCTGTTTCACGTTACCCGCGCCTATGAGGAGCTCATGAGGCGCTACCAGCGCACGCTGTTCAATGTGTGTGCGCGGTATCTGGGGAACGACCGGGATGCTGACGATGTCTGTCAGGAGGTGATGCTCAAGGTGTTGTACGGGCTGAAGAACTTCGAGGGTAAATCCAAGTTCAAGACCTGGCTCTACAGCATCACCTACAACGAATGCATCACTCAGTACCGCAAGGAGCGCCGCAAGCGCAGGTTGATGGATGCCTTGAGCCTGGACCCTGTCGAAGAGGCGTCCGAGGACAAGGCTCCGAAACCGGAAGAGAAAGGCGGGCTGGATAAATGGCTGGTGCATGTGAACCCGATCGACCGAGAAATCCTGGTGCTGCGATTTGTCGCAGAGCTGGAATTCCAGGAGATCGCCGACATCATGCACATGGGCCTGAGCGCCACGAAAATGCGCTACAAGCGTGCGCTCGACAAGCTTAGAGAGAAATTTGCTGGGCTCACTGAAACTTAGTGGCGTTCAAATATCTCTAACCAACCGGCGAGTTCTGCTAGACTTGCCGTCGAGTTGTCCCCCGGATGTTGGTGGGACTGCTTAACTATCACCAGATGGGGATTTAACGGATGAAATTGAAAAACACCTTGGGCTTGGCCATTGGTTCGCTTGTAGCCGCCACTTCGTTTGGCGCTCTGGCACAAGGTCAAGGCGCCGTTGAGGTTGAAGGCTTCTACAAGAAAGAATTCTTCGACAGCCAGCGCGACTTCAAGAACGACGGCAACCTGTTCGGCGGTTCGGTTGGTTACTTCCTGACCGACGACGTAGAACTGCGTCTGGGCTACGACGAAGTCCACAACGCTCGTGGCGAAGACGGCAAGAACATCAAGGGCTCGAACACCGCCCTGGACGCTCTGTACCACTTCAACAACCCGTACGACGCCATCCGTCCATACGTTTCGGCCGGTTTCTCCCACCAGTCGCTCGGCCAGACCGGCCGTGGTGGTCGTAACCAGTCCACCTTCGCCAACGTTGGCGCTGGCGCCAAGTGGTACATCACTGACATGTTCTACGCCCGTGCCGGCGTTGAAGCTCAGTACAACATCGACCAGGGCGACACCGAGTGGGCCCCGAGCGTTGGTATCGGCCTGAACTTCGGCGGTAGCCCGAAGCACGCCGAAGCCGCTCCAGCTCCAGTTGCTGAAGTCTGCTCCGACAGCGACAACGACGGCGTTTGCGACAACGTCGACAAGTGCCCTGACACCCCAGCCAACGTTACCGTTGACGCTGATGGCTGCCCGGCTGTTGCCGAAGTCGTTCGCGTTGAGCTGGACGTCAAGTTCGACTTCGACAAGTCGGTCGTCAAGCCTAACAGCTACGGCGACATCAAGAACCTGGCTGACTTCATGAAGCAGTACCCACAGACCACCACCACCGTGGAAGGTCACACTGACTCCGTCGGCCCAGACGCTTACAACCAGAAGCTGTCCGAGCGTCGTGCTGGCGCTGTCAAGCAGGTCCTGACCCAGCAGTACGGCATCGAATCGAGCCGTGTTGACTCGGTTGGCTACGGTGAGACCCGTCCGGTCGCCGACAACGCCACCGAAGCTGGCCGCGCCGTTAACCGTCGCGTAGAAGCTCAGGTAGAAGCCCAGGCCAAGTAATTGGTTTGAAGCTTCACGAAAAACCCGGCCTCGGCCGGGTTTTTCTTTGCCTGGGATTTATGTTCCTGCTAAGTGCAACCTTTGTAGGAGCGGCCTTGTGCCGCTAAAGGGCCGCAGAGCGGCCCCGGCAATTGATGCATCACGTTGAGATCCTGGGGCCGCTCTGCGGCCCTTTCGCGGCACAAGGCCGCTCCTACAACCTCACCGATCACCAGAATTGCCGGGCTGCGCAAGCCAAAGGCCAATGCGTCCTCCTCCAGCGCCGACAGGTGGCTACGGCACTCGCGCTGCTGCGGCAATGACGCATTCTCGATCATCGCCACCGGCGTGCCGGGCGCCATCCCGCCTTGCAGCAGGCCACGACGAATCTGCTCCAGCCGCGCCACGCCCATATACAGCACCAGGGTCGTGCCGCCCTGGGCCAGTGCTTGCCAGTTCAGTTCGCTGTCGTCCTGGGTGTGCGCGGTCAACAGCGTCACGCCACGGCTGACGCCGCGCAGCGTCAGCGGAATGTCGCATTGGGTGGCCCCGGCCAGCCCGGCGGTGATGCCGTTGACCACCTCCACTTCGATGCCGTGGCCGCGCAGCCACAGCGCTTCTTCGCCGGCGCGGCCGAAGATGCACGGGTCGCCGCCCTTGAGTCGCACCACGCAGCGCCCCTGGCGGGCATGGCGCAGCATCAGGCGCTGGATGAAGGCCTGTGGGGTGGAGCGGCAACCGCCGCGCTTGCCCACGGCAATCACCCGGGCCTGCGGGCAGTGCGCCAATATGGCCGGGTTGACCAGGTCGTCGATCATCACCACCTGGGCCTGGCCCAGCGCGCGCACAGCCTTGAGGGTGAGCAGTTCGGGGTCGCCAGGGCCGGCGCCAACCAACCAGACTTTCGCATTCATCGGGTGTTCCTCATCGACAGGTGCCATTCAACCCTTGAGCAGGGCGAACAGCAGGATCAGGTTTAACAGCAGGGACAGCAGTGCCAGGCTGCGCCAGACCTTCAGTGGCTCACGCTCCAACAGCGGGCGCGGGCGGTCGGGCAGCACCTGGCGGTCGCCGCGTTCGAGCAGCAACAACCATTGCTCGGCGGTCTCGAAGCGTTGCGCAGGGTCAGCGGCCAGCCCCTGCTCCAGGTTGCGTTGCAACCAATCGGGCAGGTCGGGGCGGTAGCGGCCGGGGTTGACCGGTACGGTGAAGCGCGGGCGTTGGAATGCCTCGACTTCGCCATAGGGGTAGTGGCCCGTCAGCAGGTAGTAGAGCGTCACGCCCACGGCGTAGAGGTCCTGGCGCGGGCTCGGCGGTTGGCCATCGAACGCCTCTGGGGCGATGTAGGACGGAGTGCCAGGCAGGCTGTGCGGCTGGTCCTCGCAAAGGCCCGGGCAGTACGCCAGGCCGAAGTCCAGCAGGCGTAGCTGGCCGTCACTGCCCAGGTGCAGGTTCTCAGGCTTGATATCGCGGTGCAGCAGGTTGCGCCGGTGCAGCACACCGACGGCCTGCAGCAACTGGCGCGCCATCTCCAGCCATTGGGGCAGGGGCAGCGGGCCGTGCTCTGCGAGTACTGCGGCCAGTGTGGTGCCTGGGTATTCGCGCATCAGGTAATACAGATGCTGGCGCTGGCCCGCCGGGTGCACCTCGGGGAAGTGGCGGCCGGCGACCCGTCGCAGGAACCATTCCTCCAGCAGCAGGGCCTGGGCGGCCCCCGCTTCATGATCACGGGTTTGCGGCAGGGTCTTGAGCAGCCAGGCCTGGCCAAGTGCGTCATGTACTCGGTACAGCAATGATTGCCGACTCTGTGCCAGCACCCCCTCGACCCGCCAACCATCGATCATCTGCCCGTCACGCAACGGGCCGGGCAAGGGCCACTGCTGCAATTGCGCCAGGGTGTCGCCAAGATTGGCGGCACCCAGCTCGTCGATACTGATCAGCAGTGCGCTGGCATTGTCCTGGCTGCCGCTGTGGTGGGCGGTGGCCACCAGGGTGTCGACGGCGTCCTGCAGGTCGGGGTGTTCGCGCAGGATGGCCTGGATCCGCTGGTCGCCCAGGCTGGCCCAGACACCATCGCTGAGCAGCAGGAAGCGTTCGCCGTGGTGCAACTCGCCGTCCAGATAGTCGACCAGCAGGTGCTGGTCCAGCCCCAATGCGCGCTTGAGTACGTGCTGCATGCCGGGCTGGTCCCAGACATGGTCCTCGCTCAGGCAGTGCAACTGGCCGTCGTGCCAGCGGTAGACGCGGCAGTCGCCGACGTGGGCGAGGGTGAAGCGTCGCCCGCGCAGTACCAGGGCGCTGAGCGTGGTCAGCAGCGGCTGGCCGTTGCCCTGGGCGCGCAGCCAGCGGTTCTGGGCCAGCAACAGCCGGTCCAGGGCCTGGGCCACGCCCCAGGTGGCAGGCGTGGCGTAGTAATCCAGGGCCAGGGCCTGCAGGCTGGCGCGTGCCGCCAGGCCGCCGTCGGCGCACTGGCTGACACCGTCGGCGAGGGCGAACAGATAGCCTTTGCTGGCGGCCAGTTCCGGTGCCGGCGTGACCAGGCGCAAAGCGTCCTGGTTCTCTGCGCGGGGCCCGGTGGCCGAGGCCTGGGCGAAGCTCAGTTGCAGGTTCATGGCGGCCACTCAGACCCGCGCCGCAGTGACTGCCGCCGAGCCCCAGGTGGTGCGCCAGCGCTGCTTGACGCCGTGCAGGCCGAACCAGGCGAGCAGGCCCAGGCTGGCGAACAGCCACAGGCCCATCTGGTAGTCGCCGGTGTGTTGCTTGACGGTGCCCAGGCCTGCGGCCAGCAGGAAACCACCGATACCGCCGGCCATGCCGATCAGCCCGGTCATCACCCCGATCTCCTGGCGAAAGCGCTGCGGCACCAGCTGGAACACCGCGCCATTGCCGGCGCCCAACCCGAGCATGGCGCTGACGAACAGGGCCAGTGCCGCCGCGGCGCTGGGCAGGTTGAAGCCGACTGCGGCTATGCACACCGCCGCCACGCTGTACATGCCCAGCAGGGTGCGGATGCCACCGAAGCGGTCGGCCAGGGCGCCGCCCAGCGGGCGCATCAGGCTGCCGGCGAACACGCAGGCCGCGGTGTAGTAACCGGCAGTCACCGGGTTCAGGCCGTACTGGTCGTTGAAGTAGCCGGGCAGGGTGCTGGCCAGGCCGATGAAGCCGCCGAAGGTGACGCTGTAGAAGAACATGAACCACCAGCTGTCGCGGTCACCCAGCGCTTTGAGGTAATCGGCCATGGCCTTGGGTTTTGGCCGTTCGGGGGCGTTGCGGGCCAGCAGCGCGAACAGCACCAGGGTCAGCAACAGCGGCAGCAGGGCGAAACCGAACACGTTGTTCCAGCCGTAGGCCGCCGCCAGCACCGGTGCCAGCAGCGCGGCGAACACGGTGCCGGAGTTGCCGGCACCGGCGATGCCCATGGCCTTGCCCTGGTGCTGGGGTGGGTACCACTGCGACGCCAGGGGCAGCGAAACGGCGAACGAGGCGCCGGCAACGCCGAGGAACACGCCCAGCAGCAGCACCTGCTCGAAGCTGTGCACGCCCAGGTGCCAGGCGCAGGCCAGGGCGACGATCACCACCACCTGGCCGATCAGGCCGGCGGTCTTGGGCGACAGGCGATCGACCAGCAGGCCCATGGCGAAGCGCAGCAGCGCACCGGCAAGGATTGGCGTGGCGACCATCAGGCCGCGTTGCTGGGCGCTCAGTTGCAGGTCGGTGGCGATCTGCACCGCCATGGGGCCGAGCAGGTACCAGACCATGAAGCTCAGGTCGAAATACAGGAAGGCGGCGAACAGGGTGGGCACATGCCCGGATTTCCAGAAGCTCGTATTCATCGAACACCTCGTTCGGCGTGCAACACAGGGGCGGAAACGAAAAAGACGCCGCTGCCCGGTCCACTGGCGTGGAGGGGGAGCGACGTCTTTGTCGAGGTATGGGGGCAACCGCCGTTGGCTACCTGGGTTTGACTGAGCAAGAGGCGGGCCAAGGTTGTGGGAGCAGGCAGCGAAAGCTGTAGGAGCGGCCTTGTGTCGCGAACGGGGCGCGCAGCGGCCCCAGCGATTTGTGCAAGAACCCCTGAATTCTGGGGGCGCTACGCACCCCCTTCGCGACACAAGGCCGCTCCTACAGTTGAAACATGGGGGTTCAGCCCAGCATCTCCGACATGGCGATGATCTGTTCGGCCACCTGGATCAGCTTCTGCTGGCGGCTCATGGCCTGGCGCCGCATCAGGGTGTAGGCCTGCTCTTCGTTGCAGTCTTTCATCTTCATCAGCAAGCCCTTGGCCTGCTCGATGCGCTTGCGCTCGGCCAACTGCAGGTCGCGGGCCAGCAGCTGGGCCTTGAGCGCCTGGTCGCTTTCGAAGCGGGCCATGGCCACGTCGAGGATCGGCTGCAGGCGCGCGGCATGGATGCCTTCGACGATGTAGGCGCTGACCCCGGCCTGGATCGCCTGGCGCATCACCCCTGGGTCGTGTTCGTCAGTGAACAGCACGATGGGGCGGGGCCGGTCGCGGCTGACCAGCACCACCTGCTCCATCACATCACGGCCCGGTGACTCGGTATCGATCAGTACCACGTCTGGGTGCACCGTTTCGACGCAGGCCGGCAGGTCGATGGTCAGGCCAGGGGCTTCGATCACATCGAAGCCGGCCTCGACCAATGCGGCCTTGAGGCGGCCGACTTTCTTTTCGGTATCGTCGATCAGCAGGATGCGCAGCATGGTCGGTTCCTCACAGGCCGACGCGGGCGTCGGGCGCCGCGTCCAGGGCGTGCAGCCTGAAGCTGCGCGCGTAGCCGTACGGATCGCTGCCGTCCCAGCGGCTGCCGTCGATCAGCTGGCTGCTGCGCATCGGCAGGTCGGCGCAGGGCACGCCCAGTGCGTCGGCGGCCTCACGGTACAGCGCCAGTTGCTGGACCTGACGGGCCACTGCGAGGTAGTCCGGGTCATCGCGCAGGATGCCCCAGCGGCGGAACTGGGTCATGAACCACATGCCGTCGGACAGGTAGGGCAGGTTGGCCCGGCCCTGGTCGAACAGGCGCAGGGCATGGCGGTCTTGCCAGCGGTTGCCCAGGCCGTCCTGGTAATCGCCCAGCAGGCGTGACTCGATGCTGCTGGCCGGGGTGTCCAGGTAGGCGCTGCCACTGAGCAACTGAGCGGCGCCACGACGGTTCTCGGCGCTGCTTTCGATGAAGCGGCTGGCGGCGAGGATCGCCTTGACCAGGGCGCGAGCGCTGTTTGGGTATTGCTCGGCGAAACTGCGCGCGCAGGCGAGGACCTTTTCCGGGTGGTCCGGCCAGATCGACTGGCTGGTGGCGAGGGTGAAGCCCTGGCCCTGGGCGATGGCCTCGGCTGACCACGGCTCGCCGACGCAAAAGCCATCGATGCGCCCGGCCTGCAAGTGGGCGACCATCTGTGCCGGCGGCACCACCACGCTGTTGACGTCATGCAAGGGGTGGATGCCCTGGCTGGCCAGCCAGTAATACAGCCACATGGCGTGGGTGCCGGTGGGGAAGGTCTGGGCGAAGGTCAGGCGCGCACCGCCCTGGTGCGCCAGCCGCGCCAATGCCTCGGGGTTGGTCA
Source organism: Pseudomonas sp. TWI923 (assembly GCF_039673365.1). Taxonomy (NCBI): domain Bacteria; kingdom Pseudomonadati; phylum Pseudomonadota; class Gammaproteobacteria; order Pseudomonadales; family Pseudomonadaceae; genus Pseudomonas; species Pseudomonas sp. TWI923. Next base: position 125,175 of record NZ_JBDJLM010000001.1, read on the forward strand.
CGCCCTTGCGCTGCAAGGCAGCGGACAGGTTGATGGCCTGGGCGTTCTGGTTCAGGCCCATGAGCACCGCCATGTCGCTGGCCGGCCCGCCGCCCACGCCCAACTGCACGGCGTAGGCCAGGCCGTACAGGCAGTGCGCAGCGTCCAGTTCGCCACTGACCAGCCTGTCGCGCAGCCCGGCCCAGGAGGCTTGGCGCTGCAGGTTGAGGGTAAGGCCCTGTTGCTGGGCGAAGCCCTGGGTGGCAGCGACCACCACCGAAGCGCAATCACTCAGGGCCATGAAACCGATGTTCAGGCTGGGCTTTTCCGGTGCGTCGCTGCCGTTGACCCAGGCCAGTGGCGATGTCGGGGGAGCTGTATTCACGTGGATCCTCGGGCGTTCTGCGGGGGCTGCATGGGGTTGTTGAAGCAACCCATGTGCCATGGCCCTGTCGCCCCGGCGATGCGCTGGCTATAATCGCACCCCTCACACACCGCGAGTCCGCCCGCCCATGTATACCCTGGCCCGCCAGCTGCTGTTCAAGCTCTCCCCGGAAACCTCCCACGACCTGTCGCTGGACCTGATCGGTGCTGGTGGCCGCCTTGGCCTCAACGGCCTGCTGTGCAAGCAGCCGGCAGCGTTGCCGGTGAGCGTCATGGGCTTGAACTTCGCCAACCCGGTGGGCCTGGCCGCTGGCCTGGACAAGAATGGCGCGGCCATCGACGGTTTCGCCCAGCTGGGCTTCGGTTTCGTCGAGATCGGCACCATCACCCCGCGCCCGCAGCCGGGCAACCCCAAGCCACGCCTGTTCCGCCTGCCGGAAGCCACCGCGATCATCAACCGCATGGGCTTCAACAACATGGGTGTCGACCACCTGCTGGCGCGGGTGCGGGCCGCACGCTACACCGGCGTGCTGGGTATCAATATCGGCAAGAACTTCGACACCCCGGTCGAACGGGCCCAGGATGACTACCTGATCTGCCTGGAGAAGGTCTACAACGACGCCAGCTACATCACCGTCAACGTCAGCTCACCAAACACCCCGGGCCTGCGCTCGCTGCAGTTCGGTGATTCGCTCAAGCAGTTGCTCGATGCCCTGGCCGAGCGCCGTGAGCAGTTGGCGGTGAGCAACGGCAAGCGCGTGCCACTGGCGATCAAGATCGCCCCGGACATGAGCGATGAAGAAACCGCGCTGGTGGCTGCCGCGCTGATGGAGTCGGGGATGGACGCGGTGATCGCCACCAACACCACCCTGGGCCGTGAGGGTGTCGAAGGGCTGCCGTTCGGTGGCGAGGCGGGCGGCCTGTCGGGCGCGCCGGTGCTGGAAAAGAGCACCCACACAGTGAAAGTGCTGGCGGGTGAGCTGGGTGGCAAGCTGCCGATCATCGCCGCCGGTGGCATCACCGAAGGCCGTCACGCGGCTGAGAAGATCGCCGCCGGTGCAAGCCTGGTGCAGATTTACTCGGGCTTCATCTACAAGGGCCCGGCGCTGATCCGCGAGGCGGTGGATGCCATCGCGGCCATGCCTCGGCAATAAGCGACCATGAAAAAGGGGCCCCGCATGGGGCCCCCTGGGCCGTAGCCCGCCGCCCGGATGGGGCGCGCATGGTAACTCGAATTCAGTGTCCTCGATCAGCCAACGGCGTGATTTTCGTTGAGTCTATGGATGCCAGCGGTGCCGGTCATGCCGTCCCAGTTATCGCCGCGTCCTTCGCGCCAGCCGTTGATCCAGGCTTGGCGTACGGAAGGTAGAGTAAATGGGCAAAGTTCGCGGGATTTGCCGGTGACCCCATACTGGTAGCCACGTGAAAATGCTCTTTCCAACGGATCACGCTTAAGTCTTCTCATAGGGTGTTGCCCTCACTTGTTGACTGTAATGTCCCGTCGGCCTCTACGAGGCCGGGCAGAATCGTTCTGCCGGTGTGCGCCCGCTGCCGGCGTGGCGGGCTGAAGGTGTCGCCCCGTTGCGAGGCGACCTGAGATCAGTTCTAACGAATGCGAGTCACAGTGTGAATGATCGTTTTGTCATAAGGACGTAACCTTTCCGAGGGTGAAAGGATAAGTAAATAAATGCGACTCAACCTTGTTTGCCGTTGGGCCCGCTATGATCAGGGTTTAGTCAGCTTTGACGTCAATTGGCCAGCGTGTCTGGTCGATGGCTTGTAATAATTGGTAATGCGACGAAGGGTCACATCTGGGCCCGCAGTGCGCGAATTTTCATACTGCTCGACGATCAAAGCCTTTTTCGCCACCCGGCGAGGGCAGGTTGCGTCGGGCGGCCAGGCCTGGCGAGACCGCTCGCGGGCCACCTGGGCGCCTGCTGAAAGGGCGTGCGGGAAAACCTCGGCAGGCCGATGCGTCGGCTGCCATCTACTTAGCCAAAGGCTCTGGATTACCCATGTCGGACCGTATCGAACTTTATCTCACCTGCCCCAAGGGCCTCGAAGGCCTGCTCGTCGAAGAGGCCCGGGAGCTGGGCCTGACCGAGGTGCGTGAGCACACCTCGGCCATCCGCGGCGAGGCCGACATGGAAACCGCCTACCGCCTGTGCCTCTGGTCGCGTCTGGCCAACCGCGTGCTGCTGGTGCTCAAGCGCTTCCCGATGAAGAACGCCGATGACCTCTATGACGGGGTCAACGCGGTGGATTGGGCCGACCACCTGGCTGCCGATGGCACCCTGGCGGTGGAGTTCAGCGGCCATGGCTCGGGCATCGACAACACCCACTTCGGCGCGCTGAAGGTCAAGGATGCGATCGTCGACAAGCTGCGCAACCGTGAAGGCTTGCGCCCGTCGGTGGAAAAAATCGACCCGGATGTGCGCGTGCACCTGCGCCTGGACCGTGGCGAGGCGATCCTCTCCCTCGACCTGTCCGGCCACAGCCTGCACCAGCGCGGCTACCGCCTGCAGCAAGGCGCGGCGCCGCTCAAGGAAAACCTGGCGGCGGCGGTGTTGATCCGCGCCGGCTGGCCGCGCATTGCCGCCCAGGGCGGCGCCCTGGCCGACCCGATGTGCGGCGTGGGTACCTTCCTGGTCGAGGCGGCCATGATCGCCGCCGACATGGCCCCTAACCTCAAGCGCGAGCGCTGGGGTTTCAGCGCCTGGCTCGGCCATGTGCCGGCGCTGTGGCGCAAGCTGCACGAAGAGGCCCAGGCCCGTGCCCAGGCCGGCCTGGCCAAGCCGCCGCTGTGGATTCGCGGCTACGAAGCCGACCCGCGGTTGATCCAGCCGGGGCGCAACAACGTCGAGCGCGCAGGCCTGGGTGACTGGGTGAAGATCTACCAGGGCGAGGTGGCCAGTTTCGAGCCGCGCCCGGACCAGAACCAGAAAGGCCTGGTGATCAGCAACCCGCCCTATGGCGAGCGCCTGGGTGATGAAGCCAGCCTGCTGTACCTCTACCAGAACCTTGGCGAGCGCCTGCGCCAGGCCTGCATGGGCTGGGAAGCGGCGGTGTTCACCGGCGCGCCGGAGCTGGGCAAGCGCATGGGTATCCGTAGCCACAAGCAATACGCGTTCTGGAACGGCGCCTTGCCTTGCAAACTGCTGCTGTTCAAGTTGCAGCCCGACCAGTTCGTCACCGGCGAGCGGCGCCAGGCCCAGGTTGAAGAGGGCCAGGAGCGTCGCCCGGCGCCGCAGGCCAGCGAGCCGGCGCGCCTGTCCGAAGGCGCGCAGATGTTCGCCAACCGCCTGCAGAAGAACTTCAAGCAGCTGGGCAAATGGGCCCGCCGTGAAAAAGTCGACTGCTACCGGGTCTACGATGCCGACATGCCTGAGTACGCCGTGGCCGTCGACCTGTACCACGACTGGGTGCATGTGCAGGAATACGCCGCCCCGCGTTCCATCGACCCGGACAAGGCCCAGGCGCGTCTGCTCGATGCCCTGGCGGCCATTCCCCAGGCGCTGGGTGTCGATCAGCAGCGCGTGGTGCTCAAGCGCCGCGAGCGCCAGAGCGGCACGCGCCAGTACGAGCGCCAGGCTACCGAAGGGCGCTTCCAGGAAGTCAGCGAAGGCGGCGTCAAGCTGCTGGTCAACCTCACCGACTACCTGGACACCGGCCTGTTCCTCGACCACCGCCCCATGCGCATGCGCATCCAGCGCGAGGCCGAAGGCAAGCGCTTCCTCAACCTGTTCTGCTACACCGCCACGGCCACCGTGCACGCGGCCAAGGGCGGCGCGCGCAGCACCACCAGCGTCGACCTGTCGAAAACCTACCTGGACTGGGCGCGGCGCAACCTGTCGCTGAACGGCTTCTCCGAGCGCAACCGCCTGGAGCAGGGCGATGTCATGGCCTGGCTGCAGAGCGCCACGGACAGCTACGACCTGATCTTCATCGACCCGCCGACCTTCTCCAACTCCAAGCGCATGGAAGGTGTGTTCGACGTGCAGCGTGACCATGTCGAACTGCTGGACCTGGCCATGGCTCGCCTGGCGCCGGGCGGCGTGCTGTATTTCTCCAACAACTTCCGCAAGTTCCAGCTCGACGAGCACCTGGCCACGCGTTATGCGGTGGAGGAAATCAGCGCCCAGACCCTGGACCCGGACTTCGCCCGCAACAACCGCATCCACCGCGCCTGGCAACTGCGTCTGCGCTGAGACGATGAGGTACATTGCGCGACTGCTGGCCAGTGGCTATAAAGCACTTAAGGGTTAATACATTCGCAGGACGCTGATGTTTTAGAGAGTCCTTTATGGCGAATGCGGGTGTACCTGCGAAGTGGTTTGGCCTGCTCGGTGACGAGCTGTCGGCCTGGGGCGTGGCCCTGGCGGCGTTGGTCGCCGGCGGCCTGCTCACGGCTGCATTGGCCATTGCCACCCAGAGCTTCTACAAGCAGCAGTTGCGCCAACGCTTCGAACTGCTGGCCGGCGAGCGCTACAGCCGCATCGCCGAGCGTTTCCAGGAACAGGAGCAGCGCCTGGGTGGCCTGCGCCGGTTCTTCGACTTCTCCAACGAAATCACCCCCCGCGAGTTCGACGGCTATGCCCGCCCGCTGCTGCACCGCACCCAGGCCTATTCCTGGGCGCCGCGGGTGGAAGCAGGGCAGCGTGAAGCCTTCGAGCAGCGCGCCAGCGATTTGCTCGCGCAGCGCTACCAGATCCGTGACCAGGGCGCGCAAGGCGGCTGGCAGGCGGCCCCCGCGCGCGATCACTACTACCCGGTGCTGTACAACCAGGCTTCCAGCCAGCAGGGGCAGCCCTATGGCCTGGACCTGCTCGGCCAGCCGAAACGCGCGGCGACCCTGGCCAGGGCCATGGCCCCCGGCAGCATGGCGGTGTCCGAGCCGCTGGACATGCTCAGCGTCGATCCGGCCTACAGCCGTGGCCTGCTGATGGTGGCGCCGGTGTTCGCCGAATCGGCGCCGGCCGGTAGCCCGCCCAGCGGCTATGTCATGGCGCTGCTCAGCCTGCGGCAGTTGGTCGTCGAGAGCTTGCCGACGGTGGCGGACGACAACCTGGTGGTGCGGATCCTCGATCTGTCCACCGACGCTGGCCACGAGGTGCTGTTCGACTCTGGCAACCAGATGGCGCGCATGGCCCTGGCCAGTACCCACCTGTTGCACCTGGCCGATCACCACTATCAACTCGACATCCGTCCCAGCGTGGATTTCATGGCCGCCAACCGCTCGGCGGCGGTGCAGGTGGTCGGCCTGCTCGGCGGTTTGCTCAGCCTGTTGCTGGCGACCTTGCTCTACAGCCTGTTCAGCCAGCGCCAGCGTGCCCTTGATCTGGTGGCCCGGCGTACCACTGAGCTGCGCATCAGCGAGCAGTCGTTGCGTGAAACCCACAACCAGCTGCGCAGTGTGCTCGACGCCGCGACTCAGGTGGCGATCATCGCCACCAGCCTCAAGGGCGTGATCGGTACTTTCAATGCCGGTGCCGAACGCCTGCTTGGTTATTCGGCGGAGGAAGCGCTGGGCGTGCTCACCCTCGAGGACCTGGTGCAGCCCGAAGAGCTGCATCGTCGCGCCCATGCCCTGAGCCTGCGTTATGGGCGCGAGGTTGGCGCGGGCCAGGCGATGTTCGCCGAGACCGTGCAGGAGGGCGGCGCGGAGCCCGGCGAGTGGACCCTGGTGCGCAAGGATGGCAGCCACCTGCTGGCCAATATGCTGGTGACTGCGGTGCTCGATGAGCAGGGGTTGTGGGTGGGCTACCTGGCGATCTGCATCGACGTCACCGAGCGGCGTCGAGTGCACGAGGCGCTGGCAGCGCGCGATCGATTGCTGGAGAAGCTCAGTGCCGAGGTGCCCGGCGGCATCTACCAGTACCGCCTGGATGCCGACGGGCGCTCGTGTTTCCCTTATGCAAGCCAAGGCCTGCACGACATCTACGAAGTCGACCTGGCGCTGCTGCAACAGGACGCCACGGTGGTGTTCGAGCGCATCCACCCAGATGATCTGGAGCGGGTGCGGCGTTCGGTGCGGTATTCCGCCGAGCACCTGACACCCTGGCGCGAGGAGTACCGGGTGTGCTTGCCCCGGGCCGGCCTGCGCTGGGTGCGCGGCGAGGCAACGCCGGAAATCGGCGACCACGGTTGCACCCTCTGGCATGGCTACCTGACCGATATCTCCGACCTTAAGCGGGTGGAGGAGGAGCTGCGCGCCTTGTCGATCACCGATTCCCTTACCGGTATCCACAACCGCCGCTATTTCCAGGAGCGCCTGCGCAATGAGCTCGACCGTGCCCAGCGGGACGGGCTGGATCTGGCGGTGATCATGCTCGATATCGACCATTTCAAACGGATCAACGACCAGTTCGGCCACGCGGTGGGCGACCTGGTGCTGCGCAGCCTGTGCCAGCGGATCAGCCAGCGTTTGCGGCGTACCGATGTGTTCTGCCGATTGGGCGGCGAGGAGTTCATGGTGCTGTGCCCGGGCAGCAATGCCGAGCAGGCGCGGTTGCTGGCGCTGGAGTTGTGGCAGGGGGTGCGCAGCGTGCCGGTGGAAGGTGTCGGGCGGGTGACGGCGAGCTTTGGCGTGGCCGGATGGCGCGATGGCGAGGGCGCCGACGCACTGCTGTTGCGAGCGGATGCGGGCGTCTACGCTGCCAAGCAAGGGGGGCGGGACAGGGTGGAGGCGGAGTTGCCATGACGGTTGTTGTTCGGCAGGGCAACAGTCGATCGAAGACGATGTCGATCAGGTGTCCGTGATTGCGTACCACCGTTTGAGCTGCTGTTCGCTCAAGCATCGCGGCATTTCAGTTCTCTCGGCGTAAACTGGCTTGAGTCTCTGATGGCGCAGACTCCCAGGGCCCTTGAATCTCTCTACCGGTTTTCCGCCCCCTATGGTCTTCTGCCCCGCCAAGGAACGCGCCTAAAAAGTTGAAGATAGCCCCTGTCGCTCTGTTGGGCGAGGGGTTTTCCACCGTTCTCTTGCTCCACTGAAAAGAGGACTCGAAGAACTTCGACGAATTGCTCAGCTCAGAGTTGGCAAGAGCGACGTAATGGTCCGCCTTGCGTGGGGATATAGCTTGGTTATCGTGGGTTGCCAAAGATCTGTTCACGGTTATCAATCCCTGATTGAACATGGAATCAGGTACCACCTCGTTGTCAATTCTCTGCCTTGGAGCTGAAGACTCGCTCACAGGTTTGTTGCCCGGGAACATCATCTGCTTGGCAGCTTTATGCATGCCGGCAAGAAAATTCAAGGGTGAGGGTTTGTTCTCACGCACGCGTCCGCTTGGATCGCTATGGTTGATCGGGTCCCGCTGACAGTAGCTGTAAGTATTGACCCCCCCGCCGTCGAACGGGCTGGATCTGTCCGAGCTGAGAAAACACATCAATGACGGGTTATAAGCTCTGTGGCCGTTACCCAGCAGATAGTGTCCGGTCATGGGTTCTGCGTATTGGCCGTTAAAGCCCATCCGACCTCCGGTTGCTTGCAGGGCAGGCGAGAAACCGTAGGGCAAATAAGCCTTTGTTTGTTTACCCGATGTGCTGACGGCCATGAGCGGCGAGTGCAGCTCGTCGATTGACAGAAGATGGACCACCAGTCCAGTTGCAAGTGCTGTGCGATCGGTGCGATAGGTTGGCATGATTTTTCCAGCGGCAGGGCGGCGACCTGTTTATGGTGGGCGGGCTCGGCTCAGACAGCAACTGGCAGAATTGACAGGTGGTCGCGCTCAAGTCGGGGGCGGGTGCAGACCGGCAGCCGTGCCATGGCCTGGCGCTGTCGCCAGGCCATGCACCTGATGCGCTACAGGAACACGAACTTGGCGATGAAGATCACGCTGAGTACCCACAGGCTCGGCGAAACTTCCTTCAACTTGCCGGTACCTGCCTTCAGTGCCACATAGCTGATGAAGCCCAGGGCGATGCCGTCAGCGACCGAGAAGGTCAGCGGCATCATGATCACCGTGACGATCGCCGGGATGCTGTCGGTGGCTTCGTCCCATTCGATATGCGCCATGCTGCCCATCATCAGCATCGCCACATAGATCAGCGCACCGGCGGTGGCATAGGCCGGGATCATGCCCGCCAGCGGTGCGAAGAACATCGCAGCGACGAACAGCAGGCCGACCACCACGGCTGTCAGGCCGGTGCGGCCACCGGCGGCGACGCCTGCGGCGCTCTCCACGTAGCTGGTGACCGGCGGCACGCCCACCGCGGCACCGAACACGCTGGAGGCACTGTCGGCCTTCAGCGCCCGCGACAGGTTCTCAATGCGCCCGTCGGCCGCTACCAGGCCGGCGCGCTGGGCGACGCCCATCAGGGTGCCGGCGGTGTCGAACATGTGCACGAACAGGAAGGCGAAGACCACGCTGATCATGCTGACGTTGAACACGCCCGCCACATCCATCGCCATCCAGGTCGGCGCCAGGCTCGGTGGCATCGACATCACCCCGCCGAACTTGACCAGCCCCAGGCCCCAGCCGGCCAGGGTGACGCTGATGATGCTGATGAGGATCGCCCCGAACACCCGTTTGTAGCTGAGGATCGCGATCATCAGGAAGCACACGGCCGCCAGCAGCGGGCCGGGCTCATGCAGCGAGCCGAGCTTGATCAGGGTGGCCGGGCTGTCGACGACGATGCCTGCGGTTTTCAGGCCGATCAGCCCGAGGAACAATCCGACGCCGGCCCCCATGGCATGGCGCAGGCTCACCGGGATGCTGTTGAGCAGCCACTCGCGCACCCGTGACAGGGTGAGGAACATGAACAGCACGCCCGAGATGAACACCGCACCCAGCGCGGCCTGCCAGGTGTAGCCCATGGTGCCGACCACGGTGTAGGTGAAGAAGGCGTTGAGGCCCATGCCGGGCGCAAGGCCCACCGGCCAGTTGGCGTACAGGCCCATCAGCAGGCAGCCCAGCGCCGCGGCGATGCAGGTGGCGACGAAGGCCGCCCCGTGATCGATGCCGGCGTCGGCCATGATGTTGGGGTTGACGAAGATGATGTAGGCCATGGTGATGAAGGTGGTCACCCCGGCTATCAGTTCGGTGCGGACGGTTGTGCCATGTCGCTTGAGTTTGAAAATCCGCTCCAGCCAACCCGTTTCGGGCGGCGCAGCGATATCCAGCGTAGGGGCTTCGGATTTGCGGCTTTCCACAGCGAGTACTCCTCAAGTCTTTCTTGTTGTTCGAAGCCTGGTCCTGAGCAATGCACTTGGGGGCTCCGCGAGGGGGTGTGGCAGACGTCCGACCATTTTGTTGACTTACGGGTCAGGAAGTTGCTCGCAGGATTATGCTTTTGTGTACAAAGAATGCAAATAATGTTTTATCTTTTGTGCGCACAAACTGCCGTACAACGGCTATATAGGTTAAAGGCCCCCTGCAGAATCGGGTCAGCCTGTGTACAATGGCGCCATACCTTGGTCCACCACCTACTTCCAGGACTTGCCCTCCACCCGCTGACAGGTAGTACAGTCACGGTCCGACTGGCAGATCCCTTGTGCTCGAGAGCCCATGAACGAACAGCTGCAACCTCTGAAAAAACCTGTGCGCACTGGCAAGGCCGGCCGCAGCGGTACCCAGGACGACATCGTCTACGCGCACATCTTCGAGGCGATCCTCGAGCAGCGCCTGGCGCCGGGCACCAAGTTGAGCGAGGAGGCACTGGGCGAGATCTTCGGCGTCAGCCGTACCATCATCCGCCGTGCGCTGTCGCGCCTGGCCCATGAAAGCGTGGTGCTGCTGCGGCCCAACCGCGGCGCGGTAGTGGCAAGCCCCACGGTGGAAGAAGCGCGCCAGGTGTTCTTCTCGCGGCGCATGGTCGAGCGTGCAATCACCGAGCTGGCCGTGCAGCACGCCACCCTCGAGCAGCTCAACGAATTGCGTCAGATGGTGCGCGAAGAGCGTGACAGCTTCTCCCGTGGCGACCGCGGCGCCGGCATCCGCCTTTCCGGCGAATTCCACCTCAAGCTGGCCGAAGCCGCAGGCAATGCCCCGCTGGTGAGCTTCCAGCGCAGCCTGGTGTCGCAGACCTCGCTGATCATCGCCCAGTATGAAAGCGGCAACCGCTCGCACTGCTCCTACGACGAGCACATGCAACTGATCGACGCCATCGAGGCCCGTGATGCCCAGCAGGCGGTAAGCCTGATGATGCATCACATGGACCATATCGACAGCAAGCTCAACCTCGACGAGGAGAGCGCGTCGGACGACCTGCATGCAGTGTTCTCGCATCTGCTGAAAAAGCCCAAGGCCACCGCCAAGGGTTGATCGTTTGCCTGCATAGTCCAAGGCCCTTTCGCGGGTAAACCCACTCCCACAGGAATGTCGTTGCCTTCGAGCAAGTCAGCGTACCTGGGGAGCGGGATTGCCCGCGAATGGGCCTTTTTTCGTGACTGGCCTTCTGCCGGATCCCTGATAGATTTACTAGTTGCAAACCCCTTTTCAATGTGGTTGGGCTTGCGCAAAACGTTGCGTCCAATGGCTTGAGGAGAGGTTCATGACTACGTCCCTCGGTGTACGCATGGGTGCCGAACTGGTCGGCACTTTCTGGCTGGTGCTGGGTGGTTGCGGCAGCGCGGTACTGGCCGCCAGCTCACCTGTCGGCATCGGTGTTCTCGGTGTCGCCTTCGCGTTTGGCCTGACTGTCCTGACCATGGCGTTCGCCATTGGCCATATCTCTGGTTGTCACCTCAACCCGGCGGTGTCATTCGGGTTGGTGGTGGGCGGGCGGTTCCCGGCAAAAGAACTGCTGCCCTATGTGATCGCCCAGGTGATCGGCGCCATCCTGGCCGCAGCGGTGATCTATTTCATCGCCAGTGGCAAGGCTGGCTTCGAACTGGCCAGCGGCCTGGCCTCGAACGGCTATGGCGAGCATTCACCGGGCGGCTACACCCTGGCGGCAGGCTTCACCAGTGAGGTGGTGATGACCGCGATGTTCCTGGTGATCATCATGGGCGCCACCGATGCCCGGGCACCGGCCGGCTTTGCACCGATTGCCATTGGCCTGGCGCTGACCCTGATCCACCTGATCTCGATTCCCGTCACCAATACCTCGGTCAACCCGGCGCGCAGCACCGGGCCGGCCTTGTTCGTCGGCGGCTGGGCGCTGCAGCAGCTGTGGCTGTTCTGGCTGGCGCCGCTGATTGGGGCGGCGATCGGCGGTGCGCTGTACCGGGGGCTGGCAAAACAACCTTAGCGCCAGGCAACGATTCATCGCGGGGCAAGCCCGCTCCCACAGTAATAACGCGTGGGAGAGGGCTTGCCCCGCGATGACGGGCTGCTTGCCTCAGCGCTGGTGCACGCAACGCCCGGCGGCGTAGGTTTCACGCACGGTGCGGTCATCGCCCAGGGTGGTCAGCACGAACAGGGTTTCCTCGATGCTGTTGGACTGCTGGATGCGGTAGTCCAGCAGCGGCGTGGCCTTGTAGTCGAGCACCACGAAGTCGGCATCGTTGCCCGGGCGCAGGCTGCCGATCCGGTCGTCCAGGCGCAGTGCCCGGGCGCCGCCGAGGGTGGCCAGGTACAGCGACTTGAACGGGTGCAGGCGCGCGCCCTGCAGCTGCATCACCTTGTACGCCTCGTTGAGGGTGTTGAGCAGCGAGAAGCTGGTGCCGGCGCCCACGTCGGTGCCCAGGCCCACATTGACCTTGAAACGCTCGGCCTGGGGCAGGTTGAACAGGCCGCTGCCCAGGAACAGGTTGGAGGTCGGGCAGAAGGCGATGGCCGAGCCGGTTTCCGCCAGGCGCTTGCATTCGTCGTCGCACAGGTGCACGCCGTGGGCGAACACCGAGCGCTCGCCGAGCAGCTCGAAGTGGTCGTAGACATCCAGGTAGCCATTCTGCTCGGGGAACAGCGCCTTCACCCACTCGATTTCCTTGAGGTTCTCGGACAGGTGGGTGTGCATGTACACGCCCGGGTGCTCCTTGAGCAACTGGCCGGCCAGGGCCAGTTGTTCAGGGGTGCTGGTGGGGGCGAAGCGCGGCGTGACCGCGTAATGCAGGCGGCCCTTGCCGTGCCAGCGCTCGATCAGCGCCTTGCTCTGCGTATAGCCGGATTCGGCGGTGTCGGTCAGGTAGTCGGGGGCGTTGCGGTCCATCATCACCTTGCCGGCGATCAGGCGCAGGTCCAGGCGCTCGGCTTCTTCGAACAGGGCGTTGACCGACTCGGGGTGCACGCTGCCGAACACCAGGGCGGTGGTGGTGCCGTTGCGCAGCAGCTCCTGGAGGAAGATCTTCGCCACCTTGTCGGCATGGGCCTTGTCGGCGAACTGCTTCTCGCAGGGGAAGGTGTAGGTGTTCAGCCAGTCCAGCAGCTGTTCGCCGTAGGAACCGATCATGCCGGTCTGCGGGAAGTGGATATGGGTGTCGATGAAGCCCGGGGTGATCAGGGCATCCTGGTAGTGCACCACCTCGATGTCGGCCTCAAGCGTCGGCAGCAGCTCGCTGGCGTGGCCGAGGGCCTTGATGCGGCCGTTGTCGATTACCAGCAGGCCATCCTCGTAGTATTCCTGGGAGGCTTCCAGGCCGACCTCGGCGGGGTCGGCGATGCTGTGCAGGATGGCGGCTCGGTAGGCTTTGCGGGTTGCGGTCATGAATACGCTCGTCAAAGGGTCTGGCTGCGCCGGGAAGGCGGCAGCAACTGGGTGATCTGGCCTGCGTTGGCGGCACTGTCGTGCTGGCCGAAACAGGCGTTGTAGGTGGCAATGATTTCGGCGGCGATGGACACGGCGATCTCGATCGGCAGCTTGCCCTTCACTTCGGCCAGGCCCATCGGGCAGCGCATCCGCGCCATCAGTGCGTCTTCGTAGCCGCGTTCGCGCAGGCGGTGCTCGAACTTGGCCCGTTTGGTCTTCGAGCCGATCAGGCCGAACCAGGTGAAATCATTGCGTTTGAGAATGGCGGCGGTCAGTTCCAGATCCAGCTGGTGGTTGTGGGTCATGACGATGCAGTAGCTGCCTGGCGGCAGGTCCGCGACTTCGTCGACCGGCTCCTCGCTGACGATCTTGCTCACCCCGCTGGGGATGTGCTCGGGGAATTCCTGTTCGCGCGAATCGATCCAGCGCACCCGGCAGGGCAGCGCGGCGAGCAAGGGTACCAGAGCCCGGCCGACATGGCCTGCGCCGAACACGGCGATCTGTGCCTGCACGCCGCTCATCGGTTCGAACAACAGCACCGTGGCACCGCCGCAGCACTGGCCGAGGCTGGCACCCAGGCTGAAACGCTCCAGGTGTGGCGTGTAGCGGTGCTCCTCGAGCATTTGTCGGGCGATGTGCAGCGCCTTGAATTCCAGGTGGCCACCGCCAATGGTGTCGTACAGCGCGCTGGCGCTGACGACCATCTTCGAGCCTGCGTTGCGCGGGGTGGAGCCGCGTTCTTCGATGATGGTCACCAGCACGCAGGGTTCGCCGCGGGCTTGGTGGTCGGCGAGGGCGTTGATCCATTGGTGCATGTCTTCAATCCTCCTCGGTTCCCTGTAGGAGCGGCCTTGTGTCGCGAAAGGGCTGCGTAGCGGCCCCAGAAATCTCCATTGCTACACAGATCCTGGGGCCGCTGCGCGACCCTTTCGCGACACAAGGCCGCTCCTACAGAGGGGGCGCGCTGTCAGTGCGTCACGGGTTCCAGTTCCTGCTCCACAGGCTGCTGCGCAGCCACCGCCTTGCGCATCTGCTCGCAGCCCCACAGCACCCGCTCCGGCGTCGACGGCGCGTCGATGTTCGGCTGCACGCGGTAGTCGGCGATGCTCGCCACCGCGTCCTTGATCGCGCACCAGGCGGCGATGCCGAGCATGAAGGGTGGCTCGCCCACGGCCTTGGAATGGAACACCGTGTCCTCGGGGTTCTTGCGGTTTTCCACCAGCTTCACGCGCAAGTCGATCGGCATATCGGCAACCGCCGGGATCTTGTAGCTGGCCGGGCCATTGGTCATCAGCTTGCCCTTGGCGTTCCACACCAGTTCTTCGGTGGTCAGCCAGCCCATACCCTGGACGAAGCCGCCCTCGACCTGGCCGATATCGATGGCCGGGTTCAGCGAGTCGCCCACGTCATGCAGAATGTCGGCGCGCAGCATCTTGTATTCCCCGGTCAGGGTGTCCACCACCACCTCGACGCAGGCGGCGCCAAAGGCGAAGTAGTAGAACGGCCGGCCGCGTGCCTGGCTGCGGTCGTAGAAAATCTTCGGCGTGCGGTAGAACCCGGTGGTCGACAGCGAAACCTGGGCGAAGTAAGCCTGCTGCACCAGTTGCTCGAAGCTGACGATCTGGTCGCGGGCGCGCACATGGCCGTTGCGGAATTCGATGTCTTCCTCGGTGACGTTGTAATGCCGCGCGGCGAACTCGGTCAGGCGCTTCTTGAGGATCTCGGCGGCGTTCTGCGCGGCCTTGCCGTTCAGGTCGGCGCCGCTGGACGCGGCGGTCGGCGAGGTGTTGGGCACCTTGTCGGTGTTGGTGGCGGTGATCTGGATGCGGTTGAAATCCACCTGGAACACTTCTGCCACCACTTGGGCAACCTTGGTGTTCAGGCCCTGGCCCATCTCGGTACCGCCGTGGTTCAGGTGGATACTGCCGTCGGTGTAGATGTGGATCAGCGCGCCGGCCTGGTTGAGGAAGGTGGCGGTGAACGAAATGCCGAACTTGACCGGGGTCAGCGCCAGGCCTTTTTTCAGCACCGGGCTGTTGGCGTTGAAACGGCGGATCGACTCGCGGCGCTCATGGTAGTCGCTGCTGGCCTCGAGCTCTGCGGTCATCTCCTCGAGCATGTTGTGCTCGACGGTCTGGTAGTAGTGGGTGACGTTGCGTTCGGTCTTGCCGTAGTAGTTGGCCTTGCGCACCGCCAGCGGGTCGAGCGCCAGATGGCGAGCGATATGGTCCATCACCTGCTCGATGGCGACCATCCCCTGTGGGCCGCCGAAGCCGCGGTAGGCGGTGTTGGAGGCGGTGTTGGTCTTGCAGCGGTGGCCATGCACCGTGGCATCGCCCAGGTAGTAGGCGTTGTCGGAGTGGAACATGGCGCGGTCGACGATCGAACCGGAAAGGTCCGGCGAGTAGCCGCAGTTGCCGGCCAGGTCGAAGTTGATGCCGTGCAGGCGGCCGCTGTCGTCGAAGCCCACGTCGTACTCGACGTAGAACGGGTGACGCTTGCCAGTCATGGTCATGTCTTCGACCCGTGGCAGGCGCATCTTGGTCGGCTGGCCGGTCAGGCGCGCGATCACCGCGCACAGGCACGCGGGGCTGGCGGCCTGGGTTTCCTTGCCGCCGAAGCCGCCACCCATGCGGCGCATGTCGACGACGATCTTGTGCATCGGCACGTCGAGCACTTCGGCCACCAGCTTCTGCACTTCGGTGGGGTTCTGGGTGGAGCAGAACACGATCATGCCGCCGTCTTCGGCGGGCATCACCGAGCTGATCTGGGTTTCCAGGTAGAAGTGCTCCTGGCCACCGATGTGCAGGGTGCCCTGGATACGGTGCGGGGCGCTGGCCAGGGCGCTGGCCGAGTCGCCGCGCTGGTGGGTGTGGCTGTCGAGCACGAAGTGCTTCTTGCGCAGGGCCTCGACCACGTCGAGCACCGGCTCCAGGTCTTCGTATTCGATGATCGCGGCCATGGCCGCGCGGCGTGCGGTTTCCAGATCGCGGGCGGCGACGGCGAGCACTGGCTGGCCGAAGAACTCGACCTTGTCGATGGCCAGCAGCGGGTCGCCAGCCACCACCGGGCCGATGTCCTTCAGGCCCGGAATGTCTTCATGGGTGATGGCGATGCGCACGCCTTCGAACTGGTAGCACGGCGTGGTATCGATGCTCAGGATCCGCGCATGGGCACGGTCAGCGGTGCGCGCATAGACGTGCAGCTGGTTGGGGAACTCCAGGCGGTCGTCGATATACACCGCTTCGCCCGCCACATGCTTGTCGGCGCTGTCGTGCTTGAGGCTGCGGCCAACCCCGGTGGTCAGGTCCTGGCTGAACAGTGCGGCCATCTCGGCCTGGCTCTTGACGGCGTGATGGTTAGACATAGTCGGTCACCCGGGTTTCGATGTGCGGCGATTGCAGTTCGATGAAGTACTTGCGCAGCAGGTTCTGCGCGGTCAGCAGGCGATACTCGCGGCTGGCGCGGAAGTCGCTGAGCGGGGTGAAGTCTTCGGCCAGGGCCTGGCAGGCGCGCTCGACGGTGGCCTGGTTCCACGGCTTGCCGCGCAGGGCGGCTTCGCAGGCGCGGGCGCGCTTGGGGATCGCGGCCATGCCGCCGAAAGCCACGCGTACGCCACTGACCACACCGTTCTCGATGCTCAGGTTGAACGCCGCGCACACCGCGGAAATGTCGTCATCCAGGCGCTTGGACACCTTGTAGGCGCGGAACGCCCAGTCGCTGGTGGCACGGGGGACGATGATCTTCTCGATGAACTCGCTGTCCTGACGGGCAGTGATGCGGTAGTCGATGAAGTAGTCTTCCAGGGCCAGGGTACGCTGGCGCTCGCCCTGGCGCAGGACGATCTGCGCATCCAGGGCGATCAGCAGGGGCGGCGAGTCGCCGATCGGCGAGGCGTTGCCGATGTTGCCGCCCAGGGTGCCCTGGTTGCGGATCTGCAGCGAAGCGAAGCGGTGCAGCAGCTCGCCGAAGTCGGAGTACTCCTCGTTCAGGGCGGTGTAGCAGTCGGTCAGCGGGGTGGCGGCGCCGATTTCCAGGTGGGTGGCGGTCTTTTCGATACGCTTGAGTTCGGCAACATGGCCGACGTAGATCATCACCGGCAGGGTGCGGTGGAACTGGGTGACCTCCAGTGCCAGGTCGGTACCACCGGCCAGCAGGCGCGCCTCGGGGTGCGAGCTGTAGAGGTCGGCCAGGTCGGCCACGGTCAGAGGGACCAGGCAGCGCTTGTCGCCGCTGTTGAGTTCACCGGTCTGTTGCGGGGCGATGGCCTTGAGGCGGGCGATGGTCTGCGCCTGCTGCGCGTCGAACTGGTCGCGGCAGGGGCGGGCGCAGCTCTGCTCGGCGGCGTCGAGGATCGGCCGGTAACCGGTGCAGCGGCAGAGGTTGCCGGCCAGGGCTTCCTGGGCCTGGTGCAGGTCGTGGCCTTCGCTGTTTTTCTGCAGGGCGAACAGCGACATGACGAAACCGGGGGTGCAGAAACCGCACTGCGAGCCGTGGCAATCGGCCATGGCTTTCTGAACGCTGTGCAGTTCGCCCTGGTGTTTGAGGCCTTCTACGCTGATCAGCTGTTTACCGTGAAGGGAAGAGACAAACGTCAGGCACGAGTTGAGGCTGCGGTAGCGGATGCTGTCACTGCCCAGTTCGTCGGCGACGAGTTCGCCGACGACCACGGTGCAGGCGCCGCAGTCGCCGCTGGCGCAGCCTTCCTTGGTGCCGGGTTTGCCCAGGTGCTCACGCAGGTACTGCAGCACCGTCATGTTCGGGTCCAGGGCGTGCTCGTTGCGCAGCTCCTGGTTGACGAGAAACTGGATCACGGGGAGGGCCTCGCAATGGTTTTATTGTTGTTCGGGCGGACTCTAAGCAAGGGCTGACCTCTTGGTCAATAATTTTCTGACTCAAAGGTCAAGAAATTGCCTGCGCCACGGCCGAACCGCCTCAAGGAACCTTTCTCAAGCATAGTTCGCGCCGGGCAACAGGGTTGACCGGGCAGTCGCACAAAGCACGCGATCCCCCCTGCGCGAGCGCCGGGCAAGTGCGCTACAATCGCGCGCTTGTGCACAGCGATCTGATTTCGAAGGAAAACCATGACGTTCAAGGCGCCGGACAGCCTCTCCGAGCAAATTGCCCACTACCTGGCCGAGCGGATCATCCGCGGCGAACTCGCGCCCGGCGAGCGCATCCAGGAGCAGAAGGTCACCCAGGCCCTCAACGTCAGCCGTGGTTCGGTGCGCGAGGCGCTGCTGATCCTCGAGCGTCGCCACCTGGTGGCGATCCTGCCGCGGCGCGGCGCCCATGTGACAGAGCTCGACGAAAACAGCGTGCGCAGCCTGTGCGCGCTGATGGGCGAGTTCTACATCCTGCTGGGCAATGCCGTTGCCCTGCATTGGCGCACCGAGGCCGACCTGCGCCCGTTCCTGGAAATCCAGCAGCGCCTGACCCAGGCTCACGCCAAGCAGGACATCAAAGCCTTCGTCGCCGACAGTTTTGCGGTAATGCGCGCCGCTTATCCGTTCGCCAACAACCCCTATCTGCAGGAAACCGTCGAGAACCTGCAGCCGGCCATGAGCCGCGCCTACTACCTGGCACTCGACCAGCGCCAGGCCAACATGGTCGATTACCTCAACCTGTTCGCCCGCCTGCTCGAAGCCGTGGTCGCCCGTGACCAGCCACGCATCCGCGAGGTGCTCACCGCCTATTGCCAGCGCAGCTGCGAGCTGGTGCTGGCGGCCTTGGCGCGGATCTGACCGATGCGCCTGAAGTGCATTCGCCTGGCCGGTTTCAAGTCGTTCGTCGACCCGACCACGGTCAACTTCCCCAGCAACATGGCGGCCGTGGTCGGCCCCAACGGCTGCGGCAAGTCCAACATCATCGACGCGGTGCGCTGGGTGATGGGCGAGAGCTCGGCGAAGAACCTGCGCGGCGAGTCGATGACCGACGTCATCTTCAACGGCTCCACCAGCCGTAAGCCGGTCAGCCAGGCCAGCATCGAGCTGGTGTTCGACAACAGCGATAACACCCTGGTGGGTGAGTACGCCGCATACGCCGAGATCTCGATCCGGCGCAAAGTCACCCGCGACGCGCAGAACACTTATTACCTGAACGGTACCAAGTGCCGCCGCCGCGATATCACCGACATTTTCCTCGGTACCGGCCTGGGCCCGCGCAGTTACTCGATCATCGAGCAGGGCATGATCTCCAAGCTGATCGAAGCCAAGCCTGAAGAGCTGCGCAACTTCATCGAAGAAGCGGCCGGCATCTCCAAGTACAAGGAGCGTCGCCGCGAAACCGAGAACCGTATTCGCCGCACCCAGGAAAACCTGGCTCGCCTGACCGACCTGCGCGAAGAGCTGGAGCGCCAGCTCGAACGCCTGCACCGCCAGGCCCAGGCCGCCGAAAAATACCGTGAATACAAGGCCCAGGAGCGCCAGCTCAAGGCGCGCCTGGCGGCCCTGCGCTGGCGCGACCTGGATGATCGCGTGCGTCAGCGCGAAAGCGTCATCGGTGACCAGGAAATCGCCTTCGAGGCCCTGGTGGCCGAGCAGCGCAATGCCGATGCCAGCATCGAGCGCCTGCGCGATGGCCATCACGAATTGTCCGAACGCTTCAACCAGGTGCAGGGCCGCTTCTATTCGGTGGCCGGCGATATCGCCCGGGTCGAGCAGAGTATCCAGCACGGCCAGCAGCGCCTGCGCCAGTTGCAGGACGACCTGAAAGAGGCCGAGCGCACCCGCCTGGAAACCGAATCGCACCTGGGCCATGACCGCACGTTGCTGGCCACCCTCGGTGAAGAGTTGCAGATGCTCGAGCCCGAACAGGAGCTTACCCTGGCCGCCGCCGAAGAAGCCGCTGCGGCGCTGGAGGAGGCCGAGCTGGGCATGCATGGCTGGCAGGAGCAGTGGGACAGCTTCAACGCCCGCTCCGCCGAGCCGCGACGCCAGGCAGAAGTGCAGCAGGCGCGCCTGGCCCAGCTTGAAACCAGCCTGGAGCGCCTGGGCGAGCGTCAGCGCAAGCTGGGCGAGGAAGACGAGCAACTGGTCGCCGACCCGCAAGATGCTGAAATGCTCGACCTGGCTGAGCAGGTGCTCGGCAGCGAACTGTTGCTTGAAGAGCTGCAACTGCAGGAGCAGCAGGTGGTCGAGCGGCTCGAGGTGCTGCGTGAGCAGTTGCAGCAGTCCAGCCAGGCGCAGCAGCAACAGCAAGGCGACCTGCAGCGTCTCGGTGGCCGCCTGGCGTCCCTGGAAGCCTTGCAGCAAGCTGCGCTGGAGCCGGGCGCTGGCGCCGCCGACTGGTTGCGTGGACAGGGCTTGCAGCAGCAGCCGCGCCTGGCCGAGGGCCTGAGGGTCGAGCCCGGCTGGGAACTGGCGGTCGAGACAGTGCTGGGTGCCGATTTGCAGGCCGTGCTGTTGGAAGGCTTCGACAACCTCGAATTTGCCGCGCTGGAGCAGGGCGAGCTGCGCCTGCTCCTGAGCGCGGGCAAGGGAACTAGTATTCCCGGCAGCCTGCTCGACAAGGTCGAAGGGCGCACTGATCTGTCGCCCTGGCTTGGCCTGGTCAAGCCGGTGGAAAGCCTGGAGCAGGCGCTGGCCCTGCGCCCGACCTTGGCCGAAGGCCACAGCCTGGTCAGCCGCGACGGTTACTGGGTTGGGCAGCACTTCCTGCGCATCAGCCGTGGCGGTGACTCCCAGGGTGGTGTGCTGGCCCGTGGCCAGGAAATCGAGCGCCTGGGCCAGGAGCAACTGGAGCAGCAAGCGCAGCTGGAACAGTTGGATGAGCAGTTGCAGCGCCTGCGTGAGCAGCAGCTCGACCTGGAAGAGCAGCGCGAACAGCTGCGCCGCCGCAGCCAGGATGAGAGCCGCCAGCATGGCGAGCTCAAAGCGCGCCTGTCCGCCGGCCGCGCCCGCGCCGAGCAGCTCGAACTGCGCCGTAAGCGTCTGCACGAAGAACTGGCTGAGCTGCAGGAACAGCGCGCCCTGGAACACGAGCAGTTGGGCGAGTCGCGCCTGCTGCTGCAGGACGCCCTCGACCTGATGGCCCAGGACACCGAGCAGCGCGAGCAACTGATGGCCCGGCGCGACAGCCTGCGCGAAGGCCTCGACCGTATCCGCCAGGAAGCCCGCCAGCACAAGGACCATGCTCATCAACTGGCCGTGCGCCTGGGCTCGCTGCGCGCCCAGCACGACTCCACCCGCCAGGCCCTCGAACGGCTGGAACAACAGGCCGCGCGCCTGAGCGAGCGTCAGGAGCAGCTGAGCCTGAACCTGGAGGAGGGTGAGGCGCCCCAGGAAGAACTGCGCCTCAAGCTCGAAGAACTGCTTGAGCGGCGCATGAGCGTCGACGAAGAGATGCGCCAGGCCCGCCTGCACATGGATGAAACCGACCGTGAACTGCGCGATGCCGAGCGCCGCCGCACCCAGGCCGAGCAGCAATCGCAGTTGTTGCGTGGCCAGCTGGAGCAGCAGCGCCTGGAGTCCCAGGGCCTGGATGTACGGCGCAAGACCTTGCAGGAACAATTGCTGGCCGACGGCTACGATCTTCCGGGCGTGCTTGCCACACTCGATGAACACGCCAGCGAGCAGGGCACCGAACAGGAACTGGAGCAGCTCGATGGGCGCATCCAGCGCCTGGGCGCGATCAACCTGGCGGCCATCGAGGAGTACGAGCAGCAGTCCGAGCGCAAGCGTTACCTGGACGCCCAGAATGCCGACCTGGTCGAAGCGCTGGAGACCCTGGAAAACGTCATCCGCAAGATCGACAAGGAAACCCGCAACCGCTTCAAGGATACCTTTGATCAGATAAATGCCGGATTACAGGCACTTTTCCCAAAAGTTTTCGGTGGCGGCAGCGCTTATCTGGAACTGACGGGCGAAGATTTACTCGATACAGGGGTGACGATCATGGCGCGCCCGCCGGGCAAGAAAAACAGCACGATCCATTTGCTGTCCGGCGGCGAGAAGGCGTTGACCGCCCTCGCGCTGGTGTTCGCCATCTTCAAGCTGAACCCGGCGCCGTTCTGCATGCTCGACGAAGTCGATGCACCGCTGGACGACGCCAACGTCGGGCGCTATGCGCGCCTGGTGAAGGAAATGAGCGAGAGCGTGCAGTTCATCTATATCACCCACAACAAGATTGCCATGGAAATGGCCGATCAATTGATGGGGGTGACCATGCACGAGCCGGGCTGTTCACGTCTTGTGGCGGTGGATGTCGAGGAGGCCTTGGCCATGGTCGATGCATGACAAAGGAAGATTGGATGCGATCAAGCAGGTAAAATCCGCAGCAGGTGCGACAGACGGTGTAAAGTTGCCTTTGGTCGTGCTAGCTTTACGTCACTTGTTTTTGCGTGGGTAAAACGCCTGTCAGAACATAGAGTTGGCGCCACGTGTTAAAGGCCTTTGAAGCCTTTGTTTTCAAGCATATTTTTTATAGAGGCACGGGATTACATGGAAATCGGTCTGCGCGAGTGGCTGATCCTCATCGGCGTCATTGTCATTGCCGGGATTCTTTTCGACGGCTGGCGTCGCATGCGCGGCGGCAAAGGCAAGTTGAAATTCCGTCTGGACCGTAGCTACGCCAATGCCCAGGACGATGAGGGCAGTGCCGAAGTGCTCGGCCCTTCACGCGTGCTGGATACGCATAAAGAGCCCGAGCTGGACGAGACCGACCTGCCGTCGCTGAGTGCGCCGGCGCGTGAGCGTGAGCGCGAGCGTGAAGCCAAACCGGCCAAGCAGCCCAAGCGCGGCAAGCGCAACAACAGCGAGCCACAGCAGGGCGACCTCAATCTCGCCGCTGAGCGCGAGCCCGACCTGTTTGCCGAAAGCGACGATGAAGTGGTTGTCGACAACAGCAGCCGCAACAGCGCCCCAGCCAGCAGCGCCAGCACCCCGGCCAGGGAGCTGCCGCCGATGGAAGAGGTGCTGGTGATCAGCGTCATTTCCCGCGATGAAGGCGGCTTCAAGGGCCCGGCCCTGTTGCAGAACATCCTGGAAAGCGGCCTGCGCTTCGGCGAGATGGACATCTTCCATCGCCACGAAAGCATGGCTGGCCACGGCGAGGTGCTGTTCTCCATGGCCAACGCGGTCAAGCCCGGCGTGTTCGACCTGGACGACATCGACCACTTCAGCACCCGTGCCGTGAGCTTCTTCCTTGGCTTGCCTGGCCCGCGCCACCCCAAGCAGGCCTTCGACGTGATGGTCGCCGCCGCGCGCAAGCTGTCCCACGAGCTCAACGGCGAGCTCAAGGACGACCAGCGCAGCGTGCTCACCGCCCAGACCATCGAGCACTACCGCCAGCGTATCGTCGAGTTCGAACGCAGGGCGCTGACGCAGAAACGCTGACACACACCAGCGGGGCGGCCCCTGCCTCGGTCCGCACCGCGATGATTCAAGCAAAAGAGCAGCCTGGGGCTGCTCTTTTGCTTTGCACGAGAAGACGAAAAAATGAACGCCGAAACCCGAATCCATGAACTGCGCGCCGAGCTCGACCAGCACAACCACCGCTACTACGTGCTCGACGAGCCCAGTGTGCCGGACGCCGAGTACGACCGGCTGTTCAATGAACTCAAGGCGCTGGAGGCCGAGCACCCGCACCTGGTGACCCCCGACTCGCCCACTCAGCGGGTGGGCGGTGCGGCACTGGCGGCGTTCAGCCAGGTGCGCCACGAGGTGCCCATGCTCAGTCTGGGCAACGCCTTCGAAGAAGACGACTTGCGTGATTTCGACCGTCGCGTGGTCGAGGGCCTCGACCTGCCCGGCGGCGATCTGTTCGCTGCCCGCGCCGCTGTCGATTACAGCTGCGAACCCAAGCTCGATGGCCTGGCGGTCAGCCTGCTGTACCGCGACGGCCAGCTGGTGCAGGGCGCCACCCGCGGCGACGGCACCACCGGCGAAGACATCAGCGCCAACGTGCGTACCGTGCGCAACATTCCGCTCAAGCTGCAGGGCGAGGGCTGGCCGGCAGTGCTGGAGGTGCGTGGCGAGGTGTACATGAGCAAGGCCGGTTTCGACCGGCTCAACGCCGCCCAGGCCGAAGCCGGTGGCAAGACCTTCGCCAACCCGCGCAACGCTGCCGCCGGCAGCCTGCGCCAACTGGACTCGAAGATCACCGCCAGTCGCCCGCTGGAGTTCTGCTGCTATGGCGTCGGCCAGGTGTCAGAACCTTTCGGTGACAGCCATATCGGCATTCTCGAAAAGCTCAGGGGCTGGGGCCTGCCCATCAGCCGCGAGCTGCGGCACGCGGCTGGCATCGAAGAGTGCCTGGCTTACTACCGGGATATCGGTGAGCGGCGCAATGGCCTGCCCTACGAGATCGACGGGGTGGTGTTCAAGGTCAACAGCCTGGCCGCGCAGCGCGAGCTGGGTTTCCGTGCCCGTGAACCGCGTTGGGCGATCGCCCACAAGTTCCCGGCCATGGAAGAGCTCACCGAGGTGCTCGACGTCGAGTTTCAGGTCGGCCGTACCGGCGCGGTAACGCCCGTGGCGCGGCTGAAGCCGGTCAAGGTGGCCGGGGTTACCGTATCCAATGCCACCCTGCACAACATGGACGAAGTCGCCCGCCTTGGCCTGTGCATCGGTGACACGGTCATCATCCGCCGTGCCGGCGACGTGATCCCGCAGGTGATGCAAGTGGTGACCGAGCGTCGTCCGGCTGATGCCCGGCCGGTGCAGGTGCCCAGCGCCTGCCCGGTGTGCGGCTCGCAGGTCGAGCGCACGCAGCTGGTCAAACGCAGCAAGGGCAAGGCGACCACCAGCGAAGGCGCGGTGTACCGCTGTGTCGGCCGCTTGAGCTGCGCAGCCCAGCTCAAGCAGGCGATCATCCACTATGTGTCGCGCCGGGCCATGGACATCGACGGCCTGGGCGAGAAGAGCGTCGAACAACTGGTCGACGAAGGCTTGATCCGTTCGCCGGCCGACCTTTACAAGCTTGAGTTCGAGCAAGTGGTCGCGCTGGAAGGCTTCGCCGAGGTGTCCAGCCGCAAATTGCTCGAAGCCATCGAGGCCAGCAAGCGTCCGCCCCTGGCGCGCTTCATCTTTGCCCTGGGCATCCCCGATGTCGGCGAGGAGACCGCCAAGGTGTTGGCCCGCTCGCTGGGCAGCCTGGCGCGGGTACAGGTGGCGCTGCCCCAGGTGCTCACCTACCTGCCGGACATTGGCCTGGAAGTGGCCTACGAGATCCACAACTTCTTCGAGGCCGAGCACAACCGTGAAGTGATCGAGCAATTGCTGGCCAGTGGCATGCAGTTGCAGGACGAGGGTGAGCTGGCCGCCGAGTTCGCCGCCTGCACCACCCTGGCCGGGATGCTGGCCAAGCTCGACATCCCGTCGGTTGGCCCGACCGGCGCCGAGAAGCTGGTGGACAAGCTGGGCACGCTGGACAAGATCATCGCCGCCGATGGCATCGACTTGCGTCAGGCGTTGAATACCAAGCAGGCCGAGGGCGTGCGCGAGTTCTTCAAGGTGGAAGCCAACCAGCAGTTGGCCCGGGCCATCGAAGCCCAGTTGCTGGAATTCGGCATGCACTGGTCCTGCGAGAAGAAAACCGCCGCGGGCCTGCCCCTGGCCGGCCAGACCTGGGTGCTGACCGGCACGCTGGAGCGCATGAGCCGGGATGTCGCCAAGGAGAAGCTGGAAAGCCTGGGGGCGAAAGTGTCGGGCTCGGTTTCTGGCAAGACCCACTGTGTGGTCGCCGGCCCCGGTGCCGGCTCGAAGCTGGCCAAGGCCGGTGAGCTGGGGGTCAAGGTGCTGGACGAGGAGCAGTTCGTGGCCTTCATGGCCGGGCAGGGCATTGACCTCTAGCCGCCGCTGGGGGCGGGCCGCCCCGCGATGAAGCCACCACAAGTCCTTGAGAAATGATGGTTTTTTCTCAAGCAAAGGTTGTAACTTCGGCGCAGAACGGTACAATGGCGCGGCTCGTCACTTGGCGAGCCGTCGTGGTGGCCCCATCGGTCCCCCCGCATTGATTACCCGTTAACCTGGTCAGGCCCGGAAGGGAGCAGCCATAGCGGGAACATCGAGTGCCGGGGTGTGGCTGGTGGGGCCGCCTCCATTTTGGGCGCAGGCATTTTCGCTTCGCGCACCTTTCGTACCCCGCCTGTACCCTCTCTTTACGCCCGCGCAAGCCTTTACCCCTGCACAATCGTGCGTGGCGCCTTATCATGCACCCAGCGTGTCAGTCCGTTCGGCCAGGAGATAGCGACCGTGGAACATGTCGACGACCTCACCCGTCACAAGATCCGGGAATGGCAAATGCGCCGCCTGGAAATCAAGGACCAGATGGCCGCCAGCCCCGAGCGGGTGCTTGAGCTGTCGCAGGTGCTCGACCAGATGGAAGAGGAGCACGAGCGCATACTCGCCGAGGCAACGCCGCCAGCGCCTGTTGCCGCGGCCCAGGCCCTGCTCGAACTGCATTTGAACCTATCGGCAGGCAGCGTGCGTGACCTGCGCAAGTTGCTGGAGCTGGCGCTGCACGAACTCGATGGCGTGCTCGATGAGCCTCAGCCGGGTGCCCGTCACCCTGGCGGCATGGCGGGTTCACTGGGTGCTTACCAGTTCGAACTGCTGGTTGGCCAGGCGCCGGATGCCAACACGCCCTGAATCAGCCTTTGCCTGGACATTGAGCGCACATGCAGCCTGAACATTTCAATTTCTCCTGCCCTGTCTTCCTGCCCATCACCCTGGAGCGCTGCCAGGGGTTGCTGCAGGCCGAAGGCCCGCCCGCCCTGGACGCGCTGAGCGACCCTGAGCTGGCGGCCCTGCTGGTGATCCAGAACCTTGCCCAGGCCCAGGGCAAGCTCGATGCACCAGCGGCGGAGAAGGTGCTGGGCAAATTGCTGGCCTGGTCCGTCGATGGCCCCCATTCGCCGGACGTGAGCCTGCTGTCGGAGGCGCGCCGGCTGTTCGATGCGCGCAAACTGTATTTCGGCCTCGAGGTGATCAAAGCGTCGAAGTTGCGCCTGCTCACCGACGAAGAGGTGCAGGGGGGCGATTACCTGCTGGCCGACGGCAAGTGGGATTTCGACTTCAGGCTTCGTCGGCAGCAAGCCGACAACCCCTTCAGCCAGCAGGTGGTGACCGGTTTTGACAACGAGCGCTGGCTGACCGTCGAGCAGGACAAGCTGCTCAAGGTTATCCGTGCCAACCTCGACGAAGACATCCATGTCCAGGGCTACGCCGGCATCGGCAAGAGTTACCTGCTTGGCGCGCTGATGGATTGCCTGCCGCGCGGCCGGGTGCTGGCCCTGGCACGCACACCGGCCAAGCTTGGCACCCTGCGCCAGCGCATGGGCCTGGACCCGCAGGCCAAGGTCGGCATGACCTTCGGCCAGTTTGCCAAGGCCCTGCTCAAGGATGCGCAGCCGGCCAACGGCAGGGCCGCAGCGCGAGGCCCGGGCAAGCTCAAGCTGGCCCAGGAGCTTGGCATCGTCGGGCTGCGCCAGTACGACGCCGAGCATGCCCTGGATATCTGTCTCGAAGTGCTGCACAGCTATTGCGAGTCGCGTGACTACAGCCTGTCGAATCGCCACCTGCCATTCTTCCGGCAGGCGCTCTCGGGCGTCGATGCCCAGGTTCTGCTCGAGTACGCCAGCCGGTTGTGGCGCTATCTGGAGACGCACCCGGCCTGGGGCGCGCAGACCGGCTTCGAAGCGCTGCTGCTGATCAAGCGTGCCAGCCTGGGTGGCTGCAATGTGCCCACTCGCTTCAGCCACGTGATCATCGATGAGAGCCAGGACGTGCCGGGCTCGCTGTTGCAAGTCATCGAGCGCGGGCGGCAGGTGTTGATCACCCTGGGTGACGAATACCAGAAGGCCTCCGGTGCCGTGGTGCGGCGTGAGCGCCAGGTGCGGCAGAAGGATATCGCCTTCGCCGTTCGCTCCGGGCCAAAGGTCGAGCGCCTGATCAACCCCTTGATCGACGTGCATTCACAGAAGTCGAAAGTGGCCTTCGAGGCTGCGCGCAACGTGGATGTCGGTATCGAGCTGTTCCCCCAGGGCTTCATTCCACCCGAAGGCTGCGTGGTGCTGACCGCCTCGCGCTGGGATAGCATGCGCTGGGCCATGGAACTGGCCGAGACCGGTTGCCTGCTGAAATTCCCCGACTGGCCCGATATGCGACGCTTCATGGCCACTGCGGTCGGCCTGTTCCGGGCGGCATTGCATGGCCCGATGCAGGACGCCGAAGGGCCGCACCCGCACTTTTCGCACATGCTCGACTGGCAACAGGTGCGTGATGCCGAGCGCTTCGATGAGTCGTTCCTGTGGGTCGAGGCGCGGTTGCAGGATGGTTACAAGCTTGCCGACCTGACCACCCTGGCGGCGCGGGTCGCCGAGCAGCGTGCCAGCCTCTTGCTGATGATGGCCGAGGAGGCCGGGGGCCTTGAGTTCGACCATGTACTGCTCACGCCCGAACTGATGACCACCAACCGCTTCAAGGATGCCTACGCTTTCGATGCGCGTATCTGCGCCGTGTACATCGCTTTGTCGCGGGCGCGGCGCCAGCTGTATCTGCCCTATGACGTGCAGGAGTGGATCGCTTACCACAAGGGCCAACCGTTCCGCGAACTGCACGGTTACTGAAGGCTCACCTGCGCGGCGCTCGGCCGGGCCTGCCCTGGCTGGCGGACACCTTCATCAAGCGCTGGAAGGTCGGGCACTGCAGGTGATGCTCCTCGGGGCACACCGCCGCATGCCGCAACCCCTTGCTCATCGCCTGCAGGCGCTTGATCCGCTGGTCGATCTGGTCGGCCTTGGCCAGCAGCAATTGCCGGTCGACCTGCTGCTCGGCCAGCATCGCCGCCACCTCATCCAGCGAAAACCCGGCCGCCTGGCCCAGGGCGATCAACGCCAGGCGCTCGGGCGTGTCGGCCGGGAACTGACGGCGCTGGCCCCGGCCGGACAATGCCGTGAGCAGGCCCTTGTTGGCGTAGTAGCGCAAGGTCGAAGCCGGTACACCACTGCGCCTGGCGACATCGGCAATATCCATCTGGGGCCCCTTGACTTGAAGTTGACTTCAACTTGCATGCTGCTTGGCAAAGACCATTTCCGTCAATCTGCCCAGGGCCTTCGCCATGACCGTCTCCTCATTGATTTCCTCCGTCCTGTTCATCGGCATCGGCGCCACGCTGGTGATGGACCTGTGGACGCTGCTGCTCAGGCGCCTGGGCGTCACGACCCTGAACTACGCCATGGTCGGCCGCTGGGCGGGGCATCTGCTGCAAGGGCGCTGGCGGCACTCGGCGATCGGCAAGGCCGAACCAGTTCGCGGTGAGCTGGCGTGGGGTTGGGTGCTGCACTATGTGGCCGGGCTGCTGTTTGCCGGCCTGCTGATCGCGCTGGCCGGGGAGGCGTGGCTGGGTCAGCCATCGCTGCTCCCAGCGTTGTCGTTCGGAGTTGTCTCGGTGCTGGTGCCGCTGTGCGTGATACAGCCGGCACTGGGCGCGGGGTACTTTGCCGCCAATACGCCAGCGCCGCTGAAGAGTTGCTTGCGCAGCCTGGCAACGCATTGTGTGTTTGGCAGCGGTCTGTACCTGGCCGCGCTCGGTGTGCTGTGGCTCGTAGGCTAGAGATCTTTGCTGTCGGCGACAGGTGGCGCGGGCAGCGCTTGGGTGTAACGCTCGATGATTCGCTCGACCTCTCCGGATTGCTTGAGCCTCACAAACGCCCTGAGCACCGCCTGTGTCGGTAGCGCCGGATCGTTGCGCACCATGCAACTCAGTGCCTGTTCTTCCAGCACCGCCAGCCCATGCAGTTGCTTTGCCGGCGGCAGCCCACGGTTGAACCATTGCAGCGACAGCTGGTTGCTCACGGCATGCTGATAGCGCCCGGCCTGCAGCTTTTGCAGGGCCAGCTCCTGATTGCGGCTGTCTTCGCGCTGCAACTGGCCGCGGGCAAACAGTGGGGCGAGGGTGGGGTAGCTGTAGCCCAGCACGGTGCCCAGCGCCTGTGGGGGGAGGGCGTCGGCGGTGGTGGCGCTGTCGCCGGGCCGGCCGACCAGCAGGTCGCGCTGCTCGATGAGCGGGATGCTCCACAGGTAGTCGCCGTTGCGGCTGGTCAGCCATTGCGGGGAAACGTAACAGCGCACGTCGATGTCGCCGCTCTCCATGGCCTCCTGCAGCCGCAGCCGGGCCATCACATGGTACTGCGCCCGCACCCCCGCTTCGCGGGCCGCAGCCTGCATCAGTTCGAACAGAATGCCCTCCACCGGCTGCCCCTGCTCGATGCGCATCAGCGGCATGCTCCAGCTCTCGGCCACGGAAAAGCGCAAAACTGGCGGCTCGGCCAGGCTGTATGCACTGCATAACCACAGGAGGACCAAGGCTCGCCGCACGTCTCATCCTCCCTGATCAGCCCGGAGCTATGCCTGCTGCTGAGCTTAGACGAGATCCGCAGGGTGCAATTTCCCCCTCGCTCCGCTAGCATTAGCGCTCTTTCCGCCCGCTCCGGTCACGATGGTTTTTTGATGAGTTATCAGGTTCTTGCACGTAAATGGCGTCCGCGCTCGTTCCGCGAAATGGTCGGCCAGACCCATGTGCTCAAGGCTTTGATCAACGCCCTGGACAACCAGCGCCTGCACCATGCGTACCTGTTCACCGGCACCCGCGGGGTGGGCAAGACCACCATCGCGCGGATCATCGCCAAGTGCCTGAACTGCGAAACCGGCATCACCTCCACGCCCTGCGGGACCTGCTCGGTGTGCCGCGAGATCGACGAAGGCCGCTTCGTCGACCTGATCGAGATCGACGCCGCCAGCCGCACCAAGGTCGAGGATACCCGCGAGCTGCTCGATAACGTGCAGTACGCCCCCAGCCGCGGGCGCTTCAAGGTCTACCTGATCGACGAAGTGCACATGCTCTCGACCCACTCCTTCAACGCCTTGCTGAAGACGCTGGAAGAGCCGCCGCCCTACGTCAAGTTCATCCTCGCCACCACCGACCCGCAGAAGCTGCCGGCAACCATCCTGTCGCGCTGCCTGCAGTTCTCCCTGAAGAACATGAGCCCGGAGCGGGTGGTCGAGCACCTCAGTCATGTGCTGGGCGCCGAGAACGTGCCGTTCGAAGACGACGCCCTGTGGCTGCTGGGCCGCGCTGCCGACGGCTCGATGCGCGACGCCATGAGCCTGACCGACCAGGCCATCGCCTTTGGCGAAGGCAAGGTGCTGGCGGCTGATGTGCGGGCAATGCTCGGCACGCTTGACCACGGCCAGGTGTACGGTGTGCTGCAGGCACTGCTCGACGGCGATGCCCGGGCATTGCTGGAAGCGGTGCGCCACCTTGCCGAGCAGGGGCCTGACTGGAACGGCGTGCTCTCGGAAATGCTCAACGTGCTTCACCGTGTGGCCATCGCCCAGGCGTTGCCCGAGGCGGTCGACAACGGCCAGGGCGACCGTGATCGGGTGTTGGCGCTGGCCCAGGCACTGCCCGCCGAGGACGTACAGTTCTACTACCAGATGGGCCTGATTGGCCGTCGCGACCTGCCGCTGGCGCCCGACCCGCGTGGCGGCTTTGAAATGGTCCTGCTGCGCATGCTGGCGTTCCGCCCGGCCGACAGCGACGATGCACCGAAACCGGTACTAAAGCCGGTGGGGATCAGCCAGGCCACAGCTGATCCGGCCCCACCGGTGGCAGCTGCGGCAGTTGCCGTCGCAGCGCCCGTTGAACCTGTTGTCGCGCCAGCCGCCGTTCAGGCCCCGGTAGAGGCGCCTGTCGTCGCCGAGGCCGTGGTTGAAGCGCCTGCCGCGCAGCCCGAGCCAGCCCCGGAGCCCGAGCCTGAGCCGGTCGAGGCAGTGATCGACCTGCCTTGGGAAGAGCCCGCCGCACCGCCTGTGCCTGTCGTGGCCGCGCCGCAGCCCGAGCCTGTGGTGGTCGAGGCGCCCGTTGCCGAGACCGCCAGCAGCCAGCCGGACTACGACGAGCCACCCTTCGATCCGTCAGCGTACAACCCAGCGGGCATGGACCGCGACGATGAGCCACCGGCGGACGAAGACTACTATGTCGCGGACAGCGACCCGGCAGGCTTCAGTTACCTCGATGAACTGGCCGAGCATGTGCAGGAAGACCAGCCCGCCAAGGCGCCCGAACCGCTGCCGGCCGCTCAGCCCGCCACGGGTCTGGCCCTGCAATGGCTGGAATTATTCCCACAGTTGCCTGTCTCGGGTATGACAGGCAACATCGCCGCGAACTGTACCTTGATCGCCGCCGATGGCGACGACTGGCTGCTGCACCTGGACCCGGGCCAGGGGGCGTTGTTCAACAGCACGCAACAGCGCCGCCTCAACGATGCGCTCAACCAGCAGCTGGGGCGCGACATCCGGCTCAAGATCGAACTGATTCGCCCGGAGCAGGAAACCCCGGCCCAGGCCGCGTCCCGCAAGCGCGCCGAACGCCAGCATGACGCGGTGCTGTCGATCGAGCAGGATCCGCTGATCCAGCAGATGATCCAGCAGTTCGGCGCGACGGTGCGGCAGGATACTATTGAGCCTGTGGATGCCCTGGCCAGCCAGGGCCAATAACGGATAACCATGCGGCCGGCCCTGTGCGCGGTCGCATTACATGAACCAATCGAGGTATACCCCCATGATGAAAGGTGGCATGGCCGGCCTGATGAAGCAGGCCCAGCAGATGCAGGAAAAGATGCAGAAGATGCAGGAAGAGCTGGCTAACGCCGAAGTCACCGGCCAGTCCGGTGGTGGCCTGGTCAGCGTGGTGATGACCGGTCGCCACGACGTCAAGCGCGTCAGCATCGATGACAGCCTGATGTCGGCTGACGCCGACGACAAGGAAGTGCTCGAAGACCTGATCGCCGCCGCGCTCAACGATGCCGTGCGCAAGATCGAGCAGAGCAGCCAGGAGAAGATGGGCGGCATGACTGCCGGCATGCAGCTGCCGCCTGGCTTCAAGATGCCGTTCTGATCGGCGTCGCGTTACCCCGGGGGAGCAACGGCCAGGCGGTCGTTGCTCCCTTGTTCATTCTGTTTCCTGAACTGGCAGGCCCGCATACATGAGCTTCAGCCCCCTGATCCGCCAACTGATCGACGCCCTGCGCATTCTGCCCGGTGTCGGCCAGAAAACCGCCCAGCGCATGGCCCTGCAACTGCTCGAGCGCGACCGCAGTGGCGGTACGCGCCTGGCCCAGGCCCTGAGCCAGGCCATGGACGGCGTTGGCCATTGCCGCCAGTGCCGGACCCTGACCGAGCAGGAGCTGTGCCCGCAGTGCGCCGACCCGCGCCGTGATGACAGCCAGCTGTGCGTGGTCGAAGGGCCGATGGATATGTTTGCAGTGGAGCAGGCCGGCTATCGCGGCCGTTACTTCGTGCTCAAGGGGCACCTGTCGCCGCTCGATGGCCTGGGGCCGGATGCGATCGGTATTCCGCAGCTCATGGCGCGGATCGAAGAGCAGGGCACCTTCAGTGAAGTGATCCTGGCGACCAACCCCACGGTGGAAGGGGAGGCGACGGCCCACTACATCGCCCAGCTGCTGGCCGAAAAGGGCTTGAGCACCACGCGTATCGCCCATGGCGTGCCGTTGGGTGGGGAGCTGGAGCTGGTGGATGGCGGGACCTTGGCCCATGCGTTTGCCGGGCGCAGGCCGATTTCGCTTTGAAGCTCCAAGCTTCAAGCTTCAAGCGGCAAGCAAAATAGGTTCTGCATCGACTTGCTTTTACTTGCAGCTTGCAGCTTGCAGCTGCTTTCAGTATTCGCTTAGCGAGAACTCGGTCAGGCAGAAAGTCGGCACCCCGGCTGCCTGCAGCCGGCGCGAGCCTTCCAGCTCGGGCAAATCGATGATCGCTGCGGCCTCGAACACCTGTGCCCCGGTGCGGCGCACCAGGTTGGCTGCCGCCAGCAGGGTGCCGCCGGTGGCGATCAGGTCATCGAAGATCAGCACCGAATCCCCTTCGCACAGGCTATCGGCATGCACTTCCAGGAAGGCTTCGCCGTACTCGGTCTGGTAACCCTCCGACAGCACGTCGGCCGGCAGCTTGCCTTGCTTGCGGAACAGGATCAGCGGCTTGTTCAACTGGTGGGCGATGATCGAGCCGATCAGGAAGCCCCGCGCATCCATGGCACCGATATGGCTGAACTCGGCCTCGACATAGCGCTCGATGAACTGGTCAGCGACATAGCGCAGCCCACGCGGCGATTGGAACAACGGGGTGATATCGCGGAAGATGACCCCCGGTTTGGGGAAGTCCACTACCGGGCGAATCAGGGCTTTGAGGTCGAATGTGTCGCTGTGCATGGTGCGGGTATCCTGGAAAAACCAAGGCGCCAGTATACCCGCATCCGGCCTTTGTCAGGCCTCCATTGCACCACCGGCCAGCGCACACAGCTGGATCGGGTCGAGGATATGCACTTCCTTGCCCTCGGCCTTGAGCAGGCCGTTCTGCTGGAAGCGGGTGAACACCCGCGAGACGGTTTCCACGGCCAGGCCCAGGTAGTTGCCGATCTCGTTGCGCGACATGCTCAGGCGGAACTGGTTGGCCGAGTAGCCACGGGCGCGGAAGCGCGCGGACAGGTTGACCAGGAAGGTGGCGATGCGCTCGTCGGCGGTTTTCTTCGACAGCAGCAACATCATCTGCTGGTCGTCGCGGATCTCCCGGCTCATCACCCGCATCAGCTGGCGGCGCAGTTGCGGCAGTTGTACCGAAAGCTCATCCAGGCGTTCGAAGGGGATCTCGCACACCGAGGTGGTTTCCTGGGCCTGGGCCGACACCGGATAGGCTTCGGTGTCCATGCCGGACAGGCCGACCAGCTCGCTGGGCAGGTGGAAGCCGGTGATCTGTTCTTCGCCGGCGTCGCTGAGGCTGAAGGTCTTGAGGGCGCCGGAGCGGACTGCGTAAACCGAGCCGAAATTGTCACCTTGGCGGAACAGGAATTCGCCTTTTTTCAGTGGGCGGCCGCGTTTGACGATTTCATCCAGTGCATCCATGTCCTCGAGGTTGAGGGACAGGGGCAGGCACAGGGGGGCCAGGCTGCAATCCTTGCAGTGGGCCTGGTTGTGTGGGCGCAGTTTTACTGGCTCGGACATTTCTTCGATCCTTGTGGGAAAGCACACATAAGCCGTAAGGGTAACCCACGGCATA
The DNA here is from genome assembly GCF_039673365.1 of Pseudomonas sp. TWI923. Taxonomy (NCBI): domain Bacteria; kingdom Pseudomonadati; phylum Pseudomonadota; class Gammaproteobacteria; order Pseudomonadales; family Pseudomonadaceae; genus Pseudomonas; species Pseudomonas sp. TWI923. Next base: position 160,238 of record NZ_JBDJLM010000001.1, read on the forward strand.
GGCTGGAGGCCAGCATGCACTTGTTTGGTGCGTGCTGGCGGCGGCCCGGAGTGGATGTTTCCGGTACCTTTCGACTGTCCATAGTGTGCCCCTGAAGGCGGGCTGTCCATGCGGTGAAACGCCTCAATCGCCTCAGATCACCCGTGAGAAACGCTGGCGATTCTGTTGCGCGAGGTAAGCGTCGAAGACCATGCACACCGAGCGCGCCAGCAGACGGCCGGCAGGCAGGATGCGGATGCCTTTATTGTCGAGGCTGATCAGGCCGTCGCGCTGCATGGCGTGCAACTGCGGCCAGACTTCGTTGAAGTAACCGCGAAAATCAATGGTGAATTGCCGTTCGATCTGCTCGAAGTCCAGCTCGAAATGGCAGATCAGTTGCTGGATCACTGCCCGCCGCAGGCGGTCGTCCTGGTTGCACAGCAGGCCGCGCTGAGTGGCCAGTTGGGCGGTGGACAGGGTGTCCTGGTAGGTGTTGAGGTCGCTGCTGTTCTGGCAGTACAGGTCGCCGATCTGGCTGATGGCCGAGACTCCCAGGCCGATCAGGTCGCAATGGCCATGGGTGGTGTAACCCTGGAAGTTGCGCTGCAGGGTGCCTTCTTCCTGGGCGATGGCCAGTTCGTCGTCGGGCAGGGCGAAATGGTCCATGCCGATGTAGCGGTAGCCGGCGGCGGTCAGTTGGTCGATGGTGGCGTGCAGCATCTCCAGTTTGGCCGCGGGGGCCGGCAGGTCGTTGCTGTCGATGCGCCGCTGCGGCATGAAACGCTCCGGCAGGTGGGCGTAGTTGAACACCGACAGGCGATCGGGTTGCAGGCGGATCACTTCTTCGACAGTGCGGGCGAAACCTTCCGGGGTCTGCTTGGGCAGGCCGTAGATCAGGTCGAGGTTGATCGAGCGGAACTGCAGGGTGCGCGCCGCTTCGATCAGGGTGCGGGTCTGTTCCAGGCTTTGCAGGCGGTTGACCGCGCGCTGCACCGCCGGGTCGAGGTCCTGCACGCCGAGGCTGACGCGGTTGAAGCCCAGCTCGCGCAGCAGCCCCATGGTCGACCAGTCAGCCTCGCGCGGGTCGATCTCGATGCCGTAGTCACCGGAGTCATCGTCCAGCAGGTTGAAGTGCTGGCGCAGGGTCGCCATCAGCTGGCGCAGTTCCACATGGCTGAGGAAGGTCGGGGTGCCGCCGCCGAAGTGCAGTTGTTCGACGCGCTGCTTGGGGTCCAGGTGGCAGGCGACCAGCTGGATTTCCTGTTCCAGGCGCTGCAGGTAGGGCGCGGCGCGGCCGCGGTCCTTGGTGATGACCTTGTTGCATGCGCAGTAGTAGCAGATGTTGGCGCAGAACGGCACGTGCACGTACAGCGACAGCGGGCGCGTGGCCCGACGGCTCTCGCGCAGGGCGTGGAGCAGGTCGAACGAGCCCACTTCGCCATGCAGTTGCACGGCGGTAGGGTAGGAGGTGTAGCGTGGCCCGGCCAGATCGTAACGACGGATCAGGTCGGCGTCCCAGCGTAGGTCGTCGAGCATGTGGGCAGTCCCCGGATAGAGCAGCAGTGTCCAGAGTCTAGGGACGTGGGCAAGAAGTCGTGTTGATTTGTATCAGCAGATCTTGCGGTCACCGCATGGGGCCGCTGCGCGGCCCTTTCGCTGGCAAGCCAGCTCCCACAGGCTTGAGTCGACGCGATCGGTGTGGGAGCCGGCTTGCCGGCGAAAAGGCTGCGCAGCAGCCTCTCAGTGCCCCATGAGCCAGTGCTGATGGGGCCCCGGCAGTGTCCAAAGCCCGAACAGAATCACCAGCAGCCCACCTGCCATGCGCACTCCGCGCTTGCGCAGCACGCTGCCCACACGCTCCGCCGCCAGCCCCGTGGCCAGCAACACCGGCCAGGTGCCCAGCCCGAACGCCAGCATCAATGCCCCGCTGTGCAGCGCATCACCCTGGCTGGCCGCCCACAGCAGGGTGCTGTACACCAGCCCGCACGGCAGCCAGCCCCACAAGGCGCCGAGCAACAGGGCGCGGGGCAGGCTGGACACCGGCAGCAGCCGTGTGGCCAGCGGTTGTATATGGCGCCACAGGCCGCGCCCGAGCGCTTCGATGCGTGTCAGGCCACTCCACCATCCGGCCAGGTACAGGCCCATGGCAATCAGCAGCAGCGCCGCGACCACCCGCAGCCCGAGCGCCAGCGGGCTGCTGGCCAGGGCCACGCCGGCCAGGCCCAGCAGCAGGCCGGCCGCGGCGTAGCTGAGGATGCGCCCGAGGTTGTAGGCCAGCAGCAGGCGCAGGCGCCGGTTGCGCTGCTGCGGCGGGATGGCCAGGGTCAGGGCGCCCATCAGGCCGCCGCACATCCCCAGGCAGTGGCCGCCACCGAGCAGGCCGAGGACCAGGGCCGAGCCGAGCAGGGGGATCAGTTCAGGCACTCGGTTTGGCGTCCTTGTCTTCAGGAGGTTGTTCGTCGTGTTTGACCGCAGCCTGGTGGCGCGGGTCCTGGTCGTCGAACAGGATGCTGTGGGCCGGGCCTTCAAGGTCGTCGTACTGGCCGCTGTCCACCGCCCAGAAGAAGATGTACACGGCCACCCCGACCAGCAGCAGGGCGGCGGGGATCATCACGTAGAGGGCGGGCATAGGGTTTTCCTTCCAAGTGACGGTGGCGCGTTCACCGGTACGCCCACTGCCGTTGGCAGCCGGGTCAGGCGCAAGGCGTTGAGCACGACGATCAGCGAGCTGACCGACATGCCGACCGCCGCCCAGACCGGGGTGATCCAGCCGAGCGCGGCGAACGGCAGCATGAGGCCATTGTACAGGGTCGCCCAGAGCAGGTTCTCGACAATGTTGCGTCGGGTGCGCCGGGCCAGGGCAAAGGCCTGCACCAGTGCGTGCAGGTTGTTGGACAGCAGCACAGCGTCGGCGCTGGTCTTGGCAAGGTCGGTGGCGCTGCCCATGGCGATGCTGATATCGGCGGCGGCCAGGACCGGCACATCGTTCACCCCGTCACCCAGCATCAGCACCTTGCGCCCTTCGGCCTGGAGCTGTTTCAGGCGTGCGAGCTTGTCGTCCGGGCGCAGGCCGCCGACGGCCTGGTCGATGCCAAGCGTCGCGGCCACCTCGGCAACCATAGGCGAGCTGTCGCCGGACAGCAGCAGGGTCTGCCAGCCACGGGCCTTACAGGCGGCCACCAGGTCGGCGGCGTCGTCGCGCAGGCGGTCGTCCAGGCCGAACCAAGCCAGCGGGCCCTGGCGATCGCCCAGCAGCAGCCACTGGCCGCGTGGTTCGGGTACGCCAGGCACTTCGGCGCCACTCAGGGCGCAGACGAAGGTGGCCTGGCCGATGCGCAGGCGCTGGTCGTCCACCTCACCCTCCAGGCCCAGCCCAGGCACTGCGTTGACCGCCTCGGCCGGCCGGGCGGCGCGGCCGAAGGCGCGGGCGATGGGGTGTTCGGAGCGGTTCTCGAGGGCGGCGGCCAGCGCCAGGCAGCGGTCGGCATCCAGGCGCCCCAGCGGGCGGATGCTGCGCAGGGCCAGGCGGCCTTCGGTGAGGGTGCCGGTCTTGTCGAAGATCACCGTGTCGATCTGGTTGAGGCCTTCGAGCACATGGCCACGGGTCACCAGCAGGCCAAGCTTGTGCAGGGTGCCGGTAGCGGCGGTGAGGGCGGTCGGGGTGGCCAGCGACAGGGCGCAGGGGCAGGTGGCGACCAGCATCGCCAGGACGATCCAGAACGCCCGCCCGGCATCGAGCTGCCACCAGACCAGGCCGATGATCGCCGCCGCTACCAGGGTGAACAGCAGGAACCATTGCGAGGCACGGTCGGCGATCTCGGCCAGGCGCGGTTTTTCGGTCTGCGCCCGCTCCAGCAGGCGCACGATGGCCGACAGCCGTGAGTCCTGGCCCAGGGCCTGGACCTCGATGGTGAGGGTGCTTTCGACGTTGAGGGTGCCGCCGGTGACCCGGTCGCCGGTGCGCCGCGCCAAGGGCAGGTATTCACCGGTGAGCAGCGATTCGTCGACGCTGGAGCGGCCTTCGATAATGCAGCCGTCGGCGGGGATCACCGCGCCGGGCAGCACTTGCACGCGGTCGCCGCACTGCAGTTCGCCGAGCAGGATGCGTTCGGCCTGGCCGTCGGCATCCAGGCGCAGGCACGAGGCCGGCAGCAGGTTGACCAGTTGCGCCGTGGCCGCCGCCGTGCGCTCGCGGGCGCGGCGCTCCAGGTAGCGGCCGGTCAGCAGGAACAGGGCGAACATGCCCACGGTGTCGAAATACAGCTCGCCACTGCCGGTGATCGCCGTCCAGATCCCGGCGCAGTAGGCCAGGGCGATGGCCAGCGACACCGAGACGTCCATGGTCAGGTGGCGGGTACGCAGGTCGCGGGCGGCGCCCTTGAAGAACGGCGCGCAGCTGTAGAACACGATCGGAGTGGTGAGGAACAGCGCGACCCAGCGCAGGATGGTGTGCAGCTCGGCGGACAGGTCGATGTTGAATTCCGGCCAGGTGGCCATGGTCGCCATCATTGCCTGGAACCACAGCAGCCCGGCCACGCCCAGGCGGCGCAGGGCGCTGCGGTTTTCCCGGGCCAGTTGCTCGGCGGCCTGGTCCGGCTGGTAGGGGTGGGCGGCGTAGCCGATGCGGCGCAGCTCGGCCAGCAGCCTGGACAGCGGCAACTGGCTGTCGGCCCAGTTGACCAGCAGGCGGTGGTTGGACAGGTTCAGCCGTGCCTCGGCGACCCCAGGCAGGGTGCGCAGGTGTTTCTCGATCAGCCAGCCGCAGGCAGCGCAACTGATGCCTTCGACCAGCAGGGTGGCTTCGGCCAGTTCGCCGGCATGGCGCACGAAGCCCTGCTGCACGTCGTCGCGGTCGTACAGTGCCAGTTCGTCCTGCAACTGGCGGGGCAGGGCTTCGGGGTTGGCGCTGGTGTCGCTGCGGTGCTGGTAATAGTGCTCAAGGCCCCCGGCGACGATGGATTCGGCCACTGCCTGGCAGCCCGGGCAACAGAATGCCCGGGGCTCGCCGAGCACCACGGCAGTGAAGCGGCTGCCGGCGGGGACGGGCAGGGCGCAGTGGTAGCAGGGGGTGGGTTGGGTCATCGACATCTCTTCTTGCTGCAGCGGGTTCGTGGGAGCGGCGGTGCGCCGCTGCGACTTGCCCCGCGACTGGGCCCGTCCAGACAAAGCTGTTGCCAGGGCGGGCCCAGTCGCGGGGCAAGCCCGCTCCCACGAGGGGCGCGGTGTTCGGTCAGTGGTGCTCGGCGCCTTGAATGGCCTCATCCCCCAACTGCAAGGTCACGCCATGCTCCACCTTCTCCTCTTCGAACAGCCGCCACACATGGTCATCCTGGTTGCCGAGCAACTCGACGAAGCGCCGGCCGTCGACCTTGTCATCCAGCTGGCCGACATAGCGGCCCGGCTCGGTGCGTGCCAGTTGTACCTTGCGGTCCTTGTTGGGCTGGGTCGGTGAAATCAGGTTCAGTTCCAGCGCCTGCGGGGCGCTGTTGCCGGTCAGGCGGACGTCCACTTCACCGGTCAGTTCGTCCAGGTGGATGCTGGCCTTGATGTTGAGGGTCTGGGCCAGCAGTTCACGGTCCAGCGAGCGGTTGATGCCCTTGCCGGCTTCGTAATAGTTGTCGTTGACCAGGTTGTCCGGGTTGCGCACGGCAATGCTGACCATGGTCAGGCTCAGGCATACCGAGGTGGCCAGGATGCCGATGATGATCCAGGGCCAGAGGTGCTTGTACCAGGGGCTGGCGGCGGTGGCGGCAGGCATTGTCTGTGTTCTCTCTAGTCAGCGGATCTGTGGGCCGATGAAGCGGCTCTTGGCTTCAACCTGGCTGGCGCTGTCGTCGGCGTCCTTGAGGATGAAGGTGATTTCGTTGGTGGTCGAGGGCAGTTTCTCCGGGGCAACCGACAGTTGCACCGGCAGGCTGACGATATCGCCGGCGGCCACGCGGATCTCGCGGTGGCCTTCCAGGCGCAAGTCTGGCAGGCCGGCGGCATCCAGCACATAGACGTGGTCGCGCTGGTCCTTGTTCATCACCTTCAGGCTGTACACGTTTTCGATCCGCCCCTGGGCGTTCTCGCGGTACAGCACCCGGTCCTTGGCCACGTCGAAGCCGACCAGCGAGCGGGTGGCGAAGGCGGTGGTCAGGGCGCCGATCATCACCAGCAGCACCAACGCGTAGCCGATCAGGCGCGGGCGCAGCATGTGGGTTTTCTGCCCGGACAGGTTGTGCTCGGTGGTGTAGCTGATCAGGCCCTTGGGGTAGTTCATCTTGTCCATGATGCTGTCGCAGGCGTCGATGCAGGCGGCGCAGCCGATGCACTCGATCTGCAGGCCGTCGCGGATGTCGATGCCGGTGGGGCAGACCTGTACGCACATGGTGCAGTCGATGCAGTCGCCCAGGCCCTTGGCCTTGTAGTCGATGTCCTTCTTGCGCGGGCCACGGGTTTCGCCACGGCGCGGGTCGTAGGAGACGATCAGGGTGTCCTTGTCGAACATCACGCTCTGGAAGCGCGCGTAGGGGCACATGTACACGCACACCTGCTCGCGCAGCCAGCCGGCGTTGCCGTAGGTGGCCAGGGTGAAGAAGCCGACCCAGAAGTAGGCCCAGCCGTCGGCCTGCCCGGTGAAGAACTCGATGGCCAGCTCGCGGATCGGCGAGAAGTAGCCGACGAAGGTCATGCCGGTGACAAAACCGATCAGCAACCACAGGCTGTGCTTGGCGAACTTGCGCAGGAACTTGTTGCCGCTCATGGGCGCCTTGTCCAGCTTCATGCGTTGGTTGCGGTCACCCTCGGTGACCTTTTCGCACCACATGAACACCCAGGTCCACACGCTTTGCGGGCAGGTATAGCCGCACCAGACGCGGCCGGCGTAGACGGTGATGAAGAACAGGCCGAAGGCCGCGACGATCAGAAGGCCCGAGAGCAGGATGAAGTCCTGCGGCCAGATCGTGGCGCCGAAGATGTAGAACTTGCGCTCGGGCAGGTTCCACCACACGGCTTGGTGGCCGCCCCAGTTCAACCAGACGGTGCCGAAATACAGCAGGAACAGCACCGCGCCGCCGACCATCCGCAGCCTGCGGAAAATGCCGGTAAAGGCGCGGGTGTAGATTTTTTCGCGTGATGCGTAGAGGTCGACGGAATCCTTCCCTTTGCTGGCAGGCGGGGTGACGTCATGTACCGGAATTTGCTTGCTCATCATCTAGTCCCACGGCAGTGGAGAAACGCCGCGGCCAGTGCTTGCCGGCCGCAGTCGCGCGCGTTCTGCTGGCGCTCTGCGGCCCATGATACGCCTGTGTTGGCGCGCCGGGGCCGTACTGCGACCTTTAGTCGCGTTGGGTGATGGTTTGAATCGTGATATGGCGAGTGTCAATTGATCCAGATCATTCAGGCGGCAGGAAATGCGCCGGCCTCTTCGCGGGTAAACCCGCTCCCACAGGTACTGCACCGCATCAGAAACCGGTGAGAGACCTGTGGGAGCGGGTTTACCCGCGAAGAGGCCAAGCCTGCCTTACTCGGCCTTGGCCGGTGCCTGCTCCTGTTGCGACAGGCTGTACACATACGCCGCCAGCAGGTGCACCTTGTCGTTGCCCTGCAACTGTTCCTGGGCCGGCATCTGGCCCTGGCGACCGTAGCGGATGGTCTGTTGCAGCTGGGCGAAGCTCGAGCCGTAGATGAACGCCTGTGGGTGGGTCAGGTTCGGCGCACCCATGGCTGGGGTGCCCTTGCCCTCGGGCCCATGGCAGGCCACACAGGTGGTGGCGAAGATCTGCTGGCCCTTGACCGGGTCGGCCTTGGCATCTTCGGGCAGTGTGCGTCCGTCGAGTTTGGTCAGCACGAACGCCGCCACATCGGCCACACCCTGTTCGCCGATCACCGTGGTCCAGCCCGGCATCACGCCGTGGCGCCCGCCCATGATGGTGGTCTTGATGGTTTCCGGTTCACCGCCCCAGCGCCAGTCGTTGTCGGTCAGGTTGGGGAAGCCGTAGGCGCCCTTGGCGTCCGAGCCGTGGCACACCGAGCAGTTGGAGGCGAACAGGCGCGCGCCCATCTTCAGCGCCTGTGGGTCCTTGGCCACTTCCTCCAGCGGCATGGCGGCGAACTTGGCGAAGATCGGCCCGAAGCGGGCGTCGGCCTTGGCCATCTCCTTTTCCCACTCGTGCACGCCGGTCCAGCCTGGCTGGCCGTTGCTGAACTCGGTCTTTTTGTCGTTATCGACGTAGGCGTACCCCGGCAGGATGCCTTTCCAGTTGCCCAGGCCCGGGTACAGCACCAGATAGCCGAGGGCGAACACGACGGTGCCGACGAACAGCCAGAACCACCATTTGGGCAGCGGGTTGTCGTACTCCTCGATGCCATCGAAGGCGTGGCCGACGGTTTCGTCGGTGATCTCTTCGCGCTGGCCCTTGCGGGTCGACAGCAACAGCCAGCTCAAGGCGAAGATGGTGCCCAGGGTCAGGACGGTGACGTACAGACTCCAGAAGGTTGTCATTGTTGTTTGCTCCCAGAAGCTTTTTGCGCTTTCGCGTGCTCAACGTGGCGAGTGGCCTCGGGGTCGTCCGCAAATGGCAACTGCGTGGCCTCGTCGAAGTCCTTTTTGCGCCGCGGGCTGAACACCCACAGCGCCAGGCCCACGAAAGCCACCAGCACCACGACGGTGCCCAGGCCGCGAATCATCCCGATATCCATCAGTGTCACCGTTTGCTTTTGATGAGGGTGCCAAGGCCTTGCAGGTACGCCACCAGGGCGTCCATCTCGGTCTTGCCCTTGACCGCGTCGCGGGCACCGGCGATGTCTTCGTCGGTGTACGGCGTGCCGAGGGTGCGCAGGACTTCCAGTTTCTTGGCGGTGTCCTTGCCATCGAGCTTGTTCTCGACCAGCCACGGGTAGGACGGCATCTTCGATTCCGGCACCACGTTGCGCGGGTTGTACAGGTGCGCCCGGTGCCAGTCATCGGAATAGCGGCCACCCACGCGGGCGAGGTCCGGGCCGGTACGCTTGGAGCCCCACAGGAACGGGTGGTCCCACACGCTTTCGCCGGCCACCGAGTAGTGGCCGTAGCGTTCGGTCTCGGCGCGGAACGGGCGGATCATCTGCGAGTGGCAACCCACGCAGCCTTCGCGGATGTAGATATCGCGGCCTTCCACTTCCAGCGCGGTGCGCGGCTTCATGCCCTCGACCGGCTTGTTGGTGACGTCCTGGAAGAACAGCGGGACGATCTGGGTGAGGCCACCGACGCTGACGGCGATGACCATGAAGAAGGCCATCAGGCCAATGTTCTTCTCGACTGCTTCATGCTTCATCAGTGGGCTCCCACGACGACGATCTTGGCGGCTTCCTCAGCCTGTACCGGGTTGGCCGCGCGAACGGTGCGGAACACGTTGTAGGCCATCAGCAGCATGCCCGAGGCGAAGAACGCACCGCCCAGGGCGCGGACGATGTAGCCCGGGTGGCTGGCCTGCAGCGCTTCGACGAACGAATAGGTCAGGGTGCCGTCGTCGTTGATGGCGCGCCACATCAGGCCCTGGGTGATGCCGTTGACCCACATCGAGGCGATGTACAGCACGGTGCCGATGGTCGCCAGCCAGAAGTGCGCGTTGATCAGGCCGACGCTGTGCATCTGCTCGCGGCCGTACAGTTTGGGGATCATGTGGTAGACCGCGCCGATCGAGATCATCGCCACCCAGCCGAGGGCGCCGGCGTGCACGTGGCCGATGGTCCAGTCGGTGTAGTGGGACAGCGAGTTGACCGTCTTGATGGCCATCATCGGGCCTTCGAAGGTGGACATGCCGTAGAACGCCAGCGACACCACCAAGAAGCGCAGGATCGGGTCGGTGCGCAGCTTATGCCAGGCCCCCGACAGGGTCATCATGCCGTTGATCATGCCGCCCCAACTCGGTGCCAGGAGGATGATCGACATCACCATGCCCAGCGACTGCGCCCAGTCCGGCAGGGCGGTGTAGTGCAGGTGGTGCGGGCCGGCCCAGATGTACAGGGTGATCAGTGCCCAGAAGTGCACGATGGACAGGCGATAGGAGTAGATCGGGCGTTCGGCCTGCTTGGGCACGAAGTAGTACATCATCCCGAGGAAGCCGGTGGTTAGGAAGAAGCCCACGGCGTTGTGGCCGTACCACCACTGGATCATCGCGTCGGTGGCGCCGGCGTAGGCCGAGTACGACTTGAACAGGCTGACCGGCAGCGACATGTGGTTGACGATGTGCAGCATCGCGGTGACCACGATGAAGGCGCCGTAGAACCAGTTGCCGACATAGATGTGCTTGGTCTTGCGCTTGACGATGGTGCCGAAGAACACCAGCCCGTAGGTCACCCAGACGATGGCCAGCAGGATCGCCAGCGGCCACTCGAGCTCGGCGTATTCCTTGGTGGTGGTGAAGCCCATGGGCAGCGTGATCAGCGCGCCGACGATCACCGCCTGCCAGCCCCAGAAGGTGAAGGCGGCCATGCTGTCGGAGATCAGGCGGGTCTGGCAGGTACGCTGCACCACGTAGTAGCTGGTGCCGAACAGGGCACAGCCACCGAAGGCGAAGATCACCAGGTTGGTGTGCAGTGGGCGCAGGCGGCCGAAGCTCGTCCATGGCAGGTCCAGGTTGAGCTGGGGCCATACCAGTTGCGAGGCGATGAAGACGCCAAGCCCCATGCCAAGGATCCCCCAGACCACCGTCATGATGGCGAACTGGCGGACGACCTTATAGTTATAAGCAGTCGGACTGATTGCAGTGCTCATTCTAAGGTTCCACGGTTTGGGTATTCTTGTTGGTTGGTAAATCGGCGCCAGTATCAATAACCACCAGGGTTATTACAATGCAAGGCGACTGGTGCCGACCCGTGTCCAGACCCTGTTCGCCACCGTCCCGTGGCGTCGGGGTTCGAACGATTGTACACAAATAAATCTTTGTAATGTGTACCGTTTCCCATGTTTTTCTGATCGATCGGTCAAGCTTTTATTGCCGGGACGGGCACGCAAGGCATCATCCCAAAGCGCGGGCTCGCAAGGCTGGAATCGCTGCGTGGTGTCAGGCTGTGCACCACGTCTGCTCCGGCTGCTGCGAGCGGGGCCACTGTGGCAACAAGCTTAGTTGCGTTCGGAGGGGGTGCAAGGGAGGGGAGCAGAGGGGGCTGCTTTGCAGCCCTTCGCGGGCACGCCCGCTCCCACACGGTGGGCGCTGACCCTGTGGGAGCGGGCTTGCCCGCGAAAAGGGCCGCGATGCGGCCCTAGGGTGTTACTTGGCAGTTACGGTTTCTGGCACTTGATCCTGCGACAGGCTGTACACATACGCCGCCAGCAGATGCACCTTGTCATTGCCCTGGATGTCCTGCTGCGCCGGCATCTGGCCCTGACGGCCGTAACGGATGGTCTGCTGCAGCTGGGCGAAGCTCGAGCCGTAGATGAACGCCTGCGGATGGGTCAGGTCAGGTGCGCCCATCGCCGGGGTACCTTTGCCTTCCGGCCCGTGGCAGGCGACGCAGGTGGTGGCGAAGATCTCCTTGCCCTTGACCGGGTCGGCCTTGGCTTCCGCTGGCAGGCTGCGCCCGTCCAGGCCGGTCAGCACGTAGGCGGCCACATCGGCCACGCCCTGCTCGCCGATCACCGTGGCCCAACCCGGCATCACGCCGTGCCGGCCGTTCATGATCGAGGCCTTGATGGTTTCCGGCTCGCCGCCCCAGCGCCAGTCCTTGTCGGTCAGGTTGGGGAAGCCGTAGGAGCCCTTGGCGTCCGAACCGTGGCACACCGAGCAGTTGGAGGCGAACAGCCGGCTGCCCATCTTCAGCGCTTGCGGGTCCTTGGCCACTTCTTCCACTGGCATGGCGGCGTACTTGGCGAAGATCGGGCCGAACTTGGCGTCGGCCTTTTCCATCTCTCTTTTCCACTCGTCGACGCCGGTCCAGCCGTTCTCGTAGCCGGGCAGGATGCCTTTCCAGTTACCCAGGCCCGGGTACAGGATCAGGTAGCCCACCGAGAACACCAGGGTGCCGACGAACAGCCAGAACCACCACTTGGGCAGCGGGTTGTCGTACTCCTCGATGCCATCGAAGCTGTGGCCCATGGTCTGGTCGGTGGTGTCGCTGCTCTGGCCCTTGCGGGTGCCGAGCAGCAGCCAGGTCAGGCCGATCAGGCTGCCGATGGTCAGTACGCTGATATACGTACTCCAGAAGGTGGTCATTGCCCATTACTCCTCATGGCGGGTTCCTGCCCGGCAGGGGGCAGGCGGTCGTCGACGAAGGGCAGCAGGCGCGCTTCGGCGAAATCACGGTCGCGGCGACGGTTGAACACCCAGAGCGACAGGCCGATGAAGGCGATCATCACCACCAGGGTGCCCAGGCCACGGATCATGCCGATGTCCATTTCCATCGCACTCACCTCTTGTTCTTGATCGAGGTGCCAAGCACCTGCAGGTAGGCGACCAGCGCGTCCATCTCGGTCTTGCCCTTGACTGCGTCGCGGGCCCCGGCGATGTCGTCGTCGGTGTACGGCACGCCGAGGGTGCGCAGGGTGCGCAGCTTGACGTCGGTGTGGCTGTTGTCGACCTGGGTCGCCACCAGCCAGGGGTAGGACGGCATCTTCGACTCCGGTACCACGTTGCGCGGGTTGTACAGGTGCGCGCGGTGCCAGTCATCGGAGTAGCGGCCACCCACGCGGGCGAGGTCCGGGCCGGTACGCTTGGAGCCCCACAGGAACGGGTGGTCCCACACGCTTTCGCCGGCCACCGAGTAGTGGCCGTAGCGCTCGGTCTCGGCGCGGAACGGGCGGATCATCTGCGAGTGGCAACCCACGCAGCCTTCGCGGATATAGATATCGCGGCCTTCGAGCTGCAAGGCGGTGTAAGGCTTCATGCCCTCCACCGGCTTGTTGGTGACGTCCTGGAAAAACAGCGGGACGATCTGGGTCAGGCCACCGATGCTGACGGCGAACACCATCAGCAGCGCCATCAGGCCTATGTTTTTCTCAACGACTTCATGTTTCATCAGGCTCTACTCCTCAAGCCAGCTGGGCGTTGGCAGGGGCTTCCACAACGCTTGGCGAACGCACCGTGCGCCAGGTGTTCCAGGCCATCAGGAACATGCCGCTGAGGAAGATCGCGCCACCGACGAAGCGCACGACGAAGCCTGGGTGGCTGGCCACCAGGGTTTCCACGAACGAGTAGGTGAGCGTGCCGTCGCTGTTGACCGCGCGCCACATCAGGCCCTGGGCGATGCCGTTGACCCACATCGAGGCGATGTACAGCACGGTGCCGATGGTCGCCAGCCAGAAGTGCGCGTTGATCAGCCCGAGGCTGTACATGCGTTCCTTGCCGAACACTTTGGGGATGGTGTGGTACAGCGCGCCGATGGAAATCATCGCCACCCAGCCGAGGGCGCCGGCGTGTACGTGGCCGATGGTCCAGTCGGTGTAGTGGGAGAGGGCGTTGACCGTCTTGATGGCCATCATCGGGCCTTCGAAGGTGGACATGCCGTAGAACGCCAGCGACACCACCAAAAAACGCAGGATCGGGTCGCTGCGCAGCTTATGCCAGGCCCCCGACAGGGTCATCATGCCGTTGATCATCCCGCCCCAGCTCGGCGCCAGCAGGATCAGCGACATGATCATGCCCAGCGACTGCGCCCAGTCCGGCAGCGCGGTGTAGTGCAGGTGGTGCGGGCCGGCCCAGATGTACAGGGTGATCAGCGCCCAGAAGTGCACGATCGACAGGCGATACGAATACACCGGGCGCTCGGCCTGCTTGGGCACGTAGTAGTACATCATCCCGAGGAAGCCGGCGGTGAGGAAGAAGCCCACGGCGTTGTGGCCGTACCACCATTGCACCATGGCGTCGGTGGCCCCGGCGTACACCGAGTACGACTTGGTCAGGCTGACCGGCAGCTCCAGGTTGTTGACGATGTGCAGCAGCGCCACGGTGAGGATGAACGCGCCGAAGAACCAGTTGCCCACGTAGATGTGCTTGGTGTTGCGCTTCATCAGCGTGCCGAAGAACACCACGGCGTAGGCGACCCAGACGATGGTGATCAGGATGTCGATCGGCCATTCCAGTTCGGCGTACTCTTTCGAGCTGGTGTAGCCCAGCGGCAGGCTGATCGCCGCCAGCAGGATCACCAATTGCCAGCCCCAGAACGTGAACGCGGCCAGCCGCGGTGCGAACAGGGTGGTCTGGCAGGTGCGTTGCACCGAATAATACGAGGTGGCGAACAGGGCACAGCCGCCGAAGGCGAAGATCACCGCGTTGGTGTGCAAGGGTCGCAGGCGGCCGAAGCTGGTCCACGGCAGGTCAAGGTTAAGGGCGGGCCAGGCGAGCTGGGCGGCAATGAAGACGCCGAGCCCCATCCCGACGATGCCCCACACCACCGTCATGATGGCGAATTGGCGGACCACCTGATAGTTGTAGGCGGTACTGCTGGTTGTGTTCATGTATGGGTTCCCATCCACGGTTATAGGCAGGCTAGACAGCGAGGCAAGCATGATTAATGGGCAAAGTGCCGGTATTGACGGGGATCAATGGGCGCAGATTGCAAATGCCCCAGGCTTGCGCTGCGATCCTCCGCGAATCACCGGCGAAAGCGGGCAAAACAGCTGGCTGATCCTGGCCCACGGCGCGGGTGCGCCGATGGACAGCGGGTTCATGGACGACATGGCGCAAAGGCTGGCAGGGCTTGGGGTAGGGGTGGTGCGCTTCGAGTTTCCGTACATGGCCCAGCGGCGTGTCGACGGTGGCCGGCGCCCGCCCAATCCGCAGAAAGTTCTGCTCGACTGCTGGCGCGATGTATACAGCCAGGTGCGACCTTTGGTCGCGGGGCCTCTGGCCGTCGGTGGCAAGTCCATGGGCGGGCGCATGGCCAGCCTGCTGGCGGACGAACTCGGTGCCGATGCGCTGGTGTGCCTGGGCTATCCGTTCTATGCCGTGGGCAAGCCGCACAAGCCCCGCGTCGAGCACCTGGCCGGGCTGCGCACGCGCACGCTGATCGTCCAGGGGGAGCGTGATGCCCTGGGCAATCGGGAAGCGGTGCAGGGATATGAACTATCGCCAGCGATTGAAGTGAGCTGGCTGGTGGCGGCGGACCATGATCTTAAGCCGCTGAAGGCTTCGGGGTTCAGCCATGCGCAGCATCTGCAGGCGGCTGCCCAAAAGGTGGCGGGGTTCCTGCGGGATTGAAATCGCGGGGCAAGCCCGCTCCCACGTTGCCTTTGTGGGAGCGGCCTTGTGTCGCGAAGGGGCCGCGTAGCGGCCCCAGTTTTCAGCTGCGCAACAAAAATCGCCGGGGCTGCTGCGCAGCCCTTTCGCGACACAAGGCCGCTCCTACAGAAAGCTGCGCCAGGCAGTTGCTCCCACGTGGGAGCGGGCTTGCCCCGCGATGAGGGCGTCAGCTTAGTCGCGGTACTCGCACAGGTAGGCGGTATCGACCTTCACCTGCAGTTGGAACTTGCTGTCGGCGGCAACATTGAACTTGTCGCCGGCGTTGAAGGTTTCCCAGTTCTCGCTGCCTGGCAGCTTGACGATCAGCGCACCGGAAACCACGTGCATGATTTCGCGCTTGGCGGTGCCGAACTCGTATTCGCCCGGGGCCATCACGCCAACGGTAGCCGGACCTTCGCTGCTTTCGAAGGCGATCGACTTGACGGTGCCATCGAAGTACTCATTGACCTTGAACATGGGCGACTCCTGAAAAAGGGGATGAAAAAAGGGCTGGCCAGTATGCCCAAGGCCCGCCCTTGCGTCATCTGTTTCAGGCACCGCCCAGCGGCAGGCTCAACGGCAGTAGCCGGGCAGTATTGCGCGCGTCTTCCAGCGCGCGATGCTGCTGGCCGCTGAACTGCAGCCCGGCCAGTTGCAAGGCGCTGTTGAGCCCCGCTGGCCGCTGCAGGTGGCGGGCCTTGGCGAAGCGCTGCTTGAGGTTGATGTGCGGCAGTTGTTCGAGCAGGCTGCGCTGGTGATGCAGTTGCCACTCCTGCAGCAATTGCTTGCGGTCGTAGTCGCCCCAGCTGACCCAGGCCTGCAACTGCGCCTGGTGGTCACCCAGCCAGCGCTCGAACGCGCCCCACACCGCGCTGAAGGGCTCGGCGCCGTCGACATCGGCCTGGCTTATATGGGTCAGCTCGCGGCAGAACGGCGTCAGCTGTGGCCGCCGCCGGGGCCGTACGAAGCGCTGGAAATGGTCGACCTCGCGCCCCTCACGGGTGACCAGGCTCGCGCCGATTTCTATGATTTCCATCTCCGTGACCGGCCAGCCGCCGTCGTCGGTGGTGGCTTCCAGGTCGATCACCAACCAGTGGCCCATGCCAGGCTCCCTATCTATACGCGGTAGCCCGCGTCCTCACGCGCGGGCCCCTAGAGGGTAGCCAATGTCCGCGCGCGCGACATCCCCTGGCACTTTGGCATATCCGGCGGTTGTGCCCGCCTGGGAAAACGCCTAGCTTAAGCGCATCCAGGCCACTATCCGTGACGAGTGTCTCGACTTGATCCCTCTGCCCAGCCTCAAGCTCTCCTGCTCTGTGCTGTTGTTCGCCGCACTGTCGCTGACGGCGGCGGCGTGGGCGGGCGAGGCAGTCGAGGTGAAGATCGGCGCGGCGCATTTCCCGCCTTATACCGTGCGCCCCGAGCAGGGCGCTGACACTGGCCTGCTGCCACAACTGGTGGAGGCATTGAACGAGCTGCAGAACGACTACCGCTTCGTGCTCGTGCCCACCTCGATTCCCCGGCGCTTTGGCGATTTCCAGCAAGGCCGCACCGACATGGCGATTTTCGAAAACCCGCAGTGGGGGTGGCAGGGGATCGCGCACAGCACCGTGGACATGGGGCTGGAAGATGCCGAGATCTTCGTCACGCGCCAACAGCCGGGGCGTGACCAGCAGTATTTCGATGATCTGCACGGCAAGCGCCTGGCGTTGTTCAACGGCTACCACTATGCCTTCGCCGACTTCGAGCCCGACCCGGTGCTGCTCAGGCAACGCTATCAGGCGACCCTGACCTACTCCCACGACAGCAACCTGTCCATGGTCGAGCGCGGCCGGGCCGACATCGCCCTGGTCACTCGCTCGTACCTGAGCGACTTCCTCAAGCGCAACCCGTCCAGCGTCAGCCAACTGCTGGCCTCGCAGCGGGTCGACCAGGTCTACCACCACTACGCACTGCTGCGCCCGGATGCGCCGATAAGCCCGGAAAACTTTACCGGGCTGCTGCGCCGGCTGCGCGAAAACGGTGAGCTGTTGCGTATCTTCAAACCCTACAAGATCACGGTCGAAGCGCCTCACGACTAAATTGCCGGGGCATGAGGACGTTTTCAG
Source organism: Pseudomonas sp. TWI923 (assembly GCF_039673365.1). NCBI lineage: Bacteria > Pseudomonadati > Pseudomonadota > Gammaproteobacteria > Pseudomonadales > Pseudomonadaceae > Pseudomonas > Pseudomonas sp. TWI923. The sequence goes on from NZ_JBDJLM010000001.1 coordinate 177,504, forward strand.
GAGTGAGCCTTTCTTTCATTTCCTGTGAGCCCTGACATGCCGTTCGATGCCGCTACGCCCCCTTGCGCGCCCCGCTGGCGCAGCCTGCAGGCCGACGAAGGCGATTGTCGCCTGAGCCTGACCCTGGAAGGGCGCCCCTTCATCAGCCTGCGCCTGGTACCGGGCGAGACCCTTGAAGCGCACCTGCAACAGATTTGCCCCGAGCGCCCCGAGCAGGCCCTGTGGGCCGCCTGCTACTGGCTGCTGTCACGCGACCCGGCCTGCCAACGCCTGGCCTGGCACCTGCCGCAACCGATCCCGCAAGCCGTCGCCAGTGGCCTGTTGCTGCCCGACCAGGCGCCGGGGCGTTACCTGTGCGAACGCACATTGTTCTGGCAACTGCCCCAGCCGTGGCTCGGCGAGTCGCTGGCCGGGGTCTATCCGCAGCAGATGCAGTTGAGCAATGGCAAGCGTCACCCGCGCCGGGCGCCCAAGCCACGGGGTGAGGTGTACCGGCGCTTCGATGCGCGTCTGGGGGCCTGGGTTTCGTTGCGCACCCTGGAAATCGGCCAGGACCTGGAACGCTTCAACCGCTGGCAGAACAACCCGCGCGTGGAGCAGTTCTGGCAGGAGGGCGGCTCGCTCGAGCAGCACCGCGAGTACCTGACCAAGCTTGAACAGGACCCGCACACCCTGACCCTGATCGGTTGCTTCGACGACGAGCCGTTCGCCTATTTCGAGGCGTACTGGGCCAAGGAAGATCGCATCGCGCCGTTCTACCCGGCCGACGACTACGACCGTGGCATCCACATGCTGGTGGGCGAAGAGACGCATCGCGGCCCGCACAAGGTCGCCAGCTGGTTGTCGGCGCTGGTGCACTACCTGTTCCTCGACGACCCGCGCACCCAGCGGGTGGTGGCCGAGCCGCGTGCCGACAACGGCAAGATGATCGGCTACATGCACGACCAGTGCTTCCACTGCGAGAAAGAGTTCGATTTCCCGCACAAGCGGGCGGCGTTGATGATCCTGGGGCGGGAGCGGTTCTTCGAGCGCTGCAGGCTCGCCTAGCGGCTCAAGCCACAAGCCGCCTGCGGCTCAAGCTGCAAGCTGCAAGAGAAGAGCGGATCGACGTCCGGCTACTTCTTGCAGCTTGCAGCTCGAAGCTTTCAGCTGCTTTTGAGGCTGCTCTTGCGGCAATGGATCAGGGCATCGCGGATCATGAAGTTGACCAGCGTCGGCGACACTCCCAGTTCCTTGGCGATGTCCTTCTGCGGCACGCCATGCAAGCGGTACATCTCGAAGGCGTAACGGGTGCGCTGGGGCAGTTCGTTGAGCGCTTCGGCAATGTGTTCGAGGGTGGCCAGGTTGATGTGCGTGGCTTCGGGCGAGGCGTTCTGGATGACCACGTTCAGCCCTTCCTCCTCGCTGCCGGAGTACTTCAGCTCCATGGCCTGCTTGCGGTAGTGGTCGATGGCCAGGTTGCGCACGATCTGGAACAGGTAGCTGAGCTGGGCCTTGAACGAAGAGGTGATCTGCGGCGCGGCGCTGAGCCGGAAGAACGCGTCCTGCACCACATCCTCGGCGCGCGAACGGCAGCCAGTGATGCGCGCGGCGATCTTGACCAGGATGCTGCGGTTGTCGACGAACGCCTGGAGCAGCGGTGAATCGCACTTACTTGTGGACAGTTGTTCCGCCATGGAATTTTCACCTTGTCTCAGAGGGAAAGGGAGCACATCCCGTGGGGAGGCTTCCTACGACGTGCGACAAACTATTCATAATGATAATGATTGTCAAATACGAAAGTTAATGATTTAGCATTCGATCTGGTTCTAAGCCGAACACTGTGAACTGCTTCAAACCGTCGCAGGCCCCAACGCCTCTACCCGCTGCCCGGCGGGGCTAATTTCTTCCCCTGTCCATCCGTTCCCCTGTGTACATCCGGCTGCCCAGCGCTGCCCGCCAGCTTGGCGCGGTACAGCATCGGCACGACTCAACCAGACACTGGCAGGAACATTCCATGACGGACGCCTTCGAACTCCCGCACTCGCTGGTCCAGGCCCTGGCGCAACGCGCCGAGCAGACCCCGGAGCGCATCGCCTTGCGCTTTCTGGCCGATGCGCCAGGCGAACAGGCCGTGCTCAGCTACCGGGACCTCGACCAGCGCGCGCGCACCATTGCTGCCGCGTTGCAGGCCCGTGCCGGTTTCGGTGAGCGTGCCGTGCTGCTGTTCCCCAGCGGCCCGGACTACGTCGCGGCGTTCTTCGGCTGCCTGTATGCCGGGGTGATCGCGGTGCCGGCCTACCCGCCGGAGTCTGCCCGCCAGCACCACCAGGAACGGCTGCTGTCGATCATCGATGACGCGCAGCCGCGCCTGTTGCTGACGGTGGGGGCGCTGTGCGAGAGCTTGCAGGGCCTGGAAGCGCTGGTCGGGGAAAATGCCCCGGTGCTGCTGGCCGTGGACAGTCTTGACCCGCAGCTGGCCGAACAATGGCGTGAACCTGCGCTGGCCAATGACGACATCGCCTTCCTGCAGTACACCTCTGGCTCCACCGCGCTGCCCAAAGGCGTGCAGGTCAGCCACGGCAACCTGGTGGCCAACGAACAACTGATCCGCCAGGGCTTCGGCATCGACCTGAACCCCGACGACGTGATCGTCAGCTGGTTGCCGCTGTACCACGACATGGGCCTGATCGGCGGCCTGCTGCAACCGATCTTCAGCGGCGTGCCCTGCGTGCTGATGTCGCCCGGCTATTTCCTCGCCCGGCCACAGCGCTGGCTGCAGGCCATCAGCGAGTACGGCGGCACCATCAGCGGCGGCCCGGACTTCGCCTACCGCCTGTGCAGCGAACGGGTCAGCGAGGCCGCCCTGGCCGGGCTCGACCTCAGCCGCTGGCGCGTGGCCTATTCCGGCTCTGAACCGATCCGCCAGGACAGCCTCGATACCTTCGCCGATAAATTCGCCCGCTGCGGCTTCCAGGCCAGCAGCTTCTTCGCCAGCTACGGCCTGGCCGAGGCCACCCTGTTCGTCAGCGGTAGCCGCCGTGGCCAGGGCATCGGCGCGCTGGAACTGGACGCCGAGGCGTTTGCCGCCAACCGCGCCGAGCCGGGCCAGGGCAGTGTGCTGATGAGCTGCGGCTACCCGCAGCCGGGCCACGCCGTGCGCATCGTCGAACCGCAGCAGTTGCAGGTGCTGGGCGACAACCAGGTGGGCGAGATCTGGGCCGGCGGCCCGAGCATCGCCCTGGGTTACTGGCGCAACCCCGAAGCCAGCGCACGCACCTTCGTCGAAATGGATGGCCAGACCTGGCTGCGCACCGGCGACCTGGGCTTCATGCGTGACGGCGAAGTGTTCGTCACCGGGCGCCTGAAAGACATGCTCATCGTCCGTGGCCAGAACCTCTACCCGCAGGATCTGGAAAAGACCCTGGAGCGTGAAGTTGACGTGCTGCGCAAAGGCCGGGTGGCGGTGTTTGCCGTCGACGACCAGGGCGAGGAGGGCATCGGCGTGGCGGTGGAGATCAGCCGCAACGTCCAGAAGGCGCACACTCCCGAGGTGCTGATCAACACCCTGCGCCGGGTGATCGCCGACGCCTGCCGCCAGGCCCCGGCGGCGGTGCTGCTGCTCAACCCCGGCGCGCTGCCCAAGACCTCCAGCGGCAAGCTGCAGCGCTCGGCCTGCCGCCTGCGCATGCACGACGGCAGCCTGGATTGCTACGCACGCTTCCCGTCCGTCGCCGCGCAGGGCAGCGCAGAAGTTGCCGGCAGTGACCTGCAAGCACGCATCGCCGGTATCTGGCGCGAGCTGCTCAAGGTCGAAGCCGTGGCCGCGGATGATCACTTCCTGCTGCTGGGCGGCAACTCCATCGCCGCCACCCAGGTCACCGCGCGCCTGGGCGACGAGCTGGGCATCCAGCTGAGCCTGCGTACCCTGTTCGAAGCACCGACCCTGGCCGAATACAGTGCCGCGGTGGCGGCCATCCTCGCCGAAGGGGGCAAGGCTGCCGGCGCTATCGACACCCAAGGTCGCGACCAGGCCCTGCCTCAGTCGCTGGCGCAGAACCGTCTGTGGCTGCTGTGGCAGCTGGAGCCTGCGTCCGCCGCCTACAACATCCCCGCTGGCCTGCACCTGCGCGGCGAGCTGGACCAGGCCGCGCTGCAGGCCAGCTTCCAGGCCCTGGTGGCCCGCCACGAATCCCTGCGCACGGTGTTCGACGAGGTCGACGGCCAGGCCGTGCAGCGCATCCTGCCGAGCCTTGCGTTCAACCTCCAGCACTGCGACCTCGAGGGCCTGGAGCCCGCCGAGGTGGCCGCGCGCCGCGAAGACGAAGCGCAGCGACCGTTCGACCTGCGCCAGGGCCCGCTGCTGCGGGTGACCCTGGCCCGCCTGGATGACGAAGAGCACCAGCTGTGGGTGACCCTGCACCACATCGTCGCCGACGGTTGGTCGCTGAACATCCTGCTCGACGAGTTCGCCCGCCTGTACGCCGCGCAAGGGCAGCTCCAGTTGCCCGAGTTGCCACTGGGCTACGCCGACTACGGCAGCTGGCAGCGCCAATGGCTGGCCGACGGCGAAAGCGCCCGCCAGCTCGATTACTGGAAGCACGCCTTGGGCGATGAACTGCCGGTGCTCGACCTGTGCACCGACCAGCCTCGCGCCAGCCAGCAGCACAAGCGCGCAGCGCGTCACAGCCTGAAGGTGCCGACCCGACTCGCCACAGCCCTCAAGGACCTGGCCCGCGACCAGCAGGCCAGCCTGTTCATGGTGCTGCTGGCCGGCTGGCAGGCGCTGCTGCACCGCTATACCGGCCAAGGCGACATTCGCGTTGGCGTGCCCAACGCCAATCGCCCGCGCCTGGAAACCCAGGGCATGGTCGGCTTCTTCATCAACACTCAGGTGCTGCGTGCCGAGCTCGATGGCCGCCTGCCGTTTGCGCAACTGCTCGGCCAGGTGCGCCAGGCCACCCTCCAAGCCCAGGCCCATCAGGACCTGCCGTTCGAACAGTTGGTCGAGGCACTGCCGCAGGCTCGCGAGCAGGGCCTGTTCCAGGTCATGTTCAACCACCAGCAGCGCGACCTTTCGGCGCTGCGCCGTTTGCCCGGCCTGCTCGCCGAAGAGCTGCCATGGCACAGCCGCGAGGCCAAGTTCGACCTGCAGCTGCACAGCGAGGAGGACCACCAGGGCCGCCTGACCCTGGCCTTCGACTACGCCGCCGGGCTGTTCGAGGCGGCCACCGTCAAGCGCCTGGCCAACCATCTGTTGGCGTTCTTCGAACAAGTGTGCGCCCAGCCGCAGCTGGCGTTGGCTGAGGTGCAACTGCTCGATGAGCCGAGCCGTGCGCAACTGCTGCACTGGGGCCAGGCCCCGGTCGCGCAGCCACAACAGCTGCTGGTCGAGCAGCTCAACGAACAAGCCCGCCTGACCCCCGAGCGCACCGCGCTGGTATGGGACGGCGGCCAGCTCACTTATGGCGAGCTGCACCAGCAGGCCAACCGCCTGGCCCACTACCTGCGCGACAAGGGCGTCGGCCCGGACACCTGCGTAGCCATCGCCCTGGAGCGATCGCCGCAGCTGCTGGTGGGCCTGCTGGCCATTCTCAAGGCCGGCGGCGCCTACGTGCCGCTGGACGTGGACTACCCGGCCGAACGCCTGGCCTACATGCTCAAGGATTGCAACGCCGGCCTGCTGCTCAGCCACAGCAGCCAGCTCGAAACCTTGCCGGAGGTTGACGGCGTCAGCGCCATCGCCCTCGACCAGCTGCACCTGGACAGCTGGCCAAGCCAGGCCCCGGGCCTGCACCTGCACGGCGACAACCTCGCCTACGTGATCTACACCTCCGGCTCCACCGGCCAGCCCAAGGGCGTGGGCAACACCCATGGGGCCCTGGCCGAGCGCCTGCAGTGGATGCAGCAGGCCTATGCGCTGGACGACAACGACGTGCTGATGCAGAAAGCGCCGATCAGTTTCGACGTGTCGGTGTGGGAGTGCTTCTGGCCGTTGATCACCGGCTGCAAGCTGGTACTGGCCGGCCCCGGCGAGCACCGCGACCCGCAGCGCATTGCCCAGCTGATCCAGCAGCACGGCGTGACCACGCTGCACTTCGTGCCGCCGCTGCTGCAGGTGTTCGTGCAAGAACCGTTGGCGGCTGGCTGCACCAGCCTGCGCCGGCTGTTCTCCGGGGGCGAGGCGCTGAGCGCGGCCCTGCGCGACCGCGTGCTGCAACTGCTGCCCCAGGTGCAGTTGCACAACCGCTACGGCCCGACCGAAACCGCTATCAACGTCACCCACTGGCACTGCCAGGCCAGCGACGGCGAGCGCTCGCCGATCGGCCGCCCGCTGGGCAACGTGCTGTGCCGGGTGCTGGACGATGAATTCGAATTGACCCCGCCAGGCGTCCCGGGCGAGTTGTGCCTGGGCGGCGCCGGCCTGGCCCGTGGCTACCTTGGCCGCCCTGGCCTCACTGCCGAGCGCTTCGTGCCGCAGCCCGACGGCGAGGGCGCGCGCCTGTACCGCAGTGGCGACCGTGCCCGCTGGCACGCGCGCAGTGAATCCCTGGAGTACCTCGGGCGTCTGGACCAGCAGGTCAAGGTGCGCGGTTTCCGCGTCGAACCTGAAGAAGTCCAGGCGGTATTGCTGGCGCAGCCGGGTGTGCAGCAGGCACTGGTGCTGATCCACAAGGACGCCGTCGGCGCCCAGCTGGTCGGCTACTACAGCGGCGTCGAACAGACCGACGCCGTGCTCGGGGCCCTGGCCGAGCGCCTGCCGGCCTACATGGTGCCGGCGCAACTCATCCATCTGGCGCAGATGCCCCTCGGCCCAAGCGGCAAGGTGGATCGCAAGGCACTGCCGGCGCCGGTTTGGCAGCAGCGTGATCACGTCGAGCCGCAAACCGAACTGCAACAGCAGGTGGCGGCGATCTGGCGCGAGGTGCTCAACCTGCCCCAGGTCGGCCTGCACGACGACTTCTTCGCCCTTGGCGGCCACTCGCTGCTGGCCACCCAGATCGTTTCGCGCAGCCGCCAGGCGCTGGATGTCGAGCTGCCGCTCAAGGCCTTGTTCGAGGCCAGCGAGCTGGGCGCGTTCTGCGCCGAGATCGCCCGCCTGCGCGAGAGTGGCGAGCGCAACCTGCAAGGCGCCATCGCCCGGGTCGACCGCCGTCAGGTGGTGCCGCTGTCGTACTCGCAGCAGCGCATGTGGTTCCTCTGGCAGATGGAGCCGGACAGCCCGGCCTACAACGTCGGCGGCATGGCCCGTTTCAAGGGCGTGCTGCACGTGGACGCCTTCGAGCGCGCCCTGCAGGCGCTGATCGTGCGTCACGAAACCCTGCGCACCACCTTCCCCAGCATCGACGGCAAGGCTTACCAGTGCGTGGACGACGACAGCCACCTGCAACTGCAATGGCATGACTTCAGTGCCTTGCCCGACGAGGCCCGCCAACAACGCCTGCAGCAACTGGCCGACGACCAGGCGCACCAGCCGTTCGACCTGGCGCGCGGCCCGCTGCTGCGCGCCTGCCTGGTCAAGGCCGGTGAGCGCGAGCATTACTTCGTGCTGACCCTGCACCACATCGTCACCGAAGGCTGGGCCATGGACATCTTCGCCCGCGAACTGGGCGAGCTGTACGAAGCCTTCGTCGACGAGCGCGAATCGCCGCTGGCGCCGCTGCCGGTGCAGTACCTCGACTACAGCGTCTGGCAGCGCCAGTGGCTGGAAAGCGGCGAGGGCGCGCGCCAGCTGGCGTACTGGCAAGACCGCCTGGGCGACGAGCACCCGGTGCTGGCATTGCCGGCCGACCGCCCGCGCCCGGCGGTGCAGAGCCACCGCGGCGAGTTGTACCGTTTCGACCTGGACCCTACGCTGGTCAAGCGCGTGCATGCCTTCAATGGCCAGCGCGGGCTGACCCTGTTCATGACCATGACCGCCACCCTGGCCGCCTTGCTGCACCGCTACAGCGGCCAGCGCGACCTGCGTATCGGCGCACCGGTGGCCAACCGCATCCGCCCGGAAAGCGAAGGGTTGATCGGCGCCTTCCTCAACACCCAGGTGCTGCGCTGCGAGGTGGACGGGCAGATGAGCGCCAGCGCGCTGCTCGATCAGGTGCGCAGCGCCATCATCGACGGCCAGTCGCACCAGGACCTGCCGTTCGAGCAGTTGGTCGAAGCGCTGCAGCCGCCGCGTTCGAGCGCCTACAACCCGCTGTTCCAGGTGATGTGCAACGTGCAGCGCTGGGCCTTCCAGCAAAGCCGCGAGCTGGTGGGCATGCAGGTGGACTACCTGGTCAACGACGCCAGCGCCACCAAGTTCGACCTGTACCTGGAGGTCACCGACCTCGATGGCCGCCTGGGCTGCTGTTTCACCTACAGCCGCGACCTGTTCGACGAACCGCGCATCGCGCGCATGGCCGAGCATTGGCAGCAGTTGCTCGAAGCGCTGTTGGACAACCCGGCGCAGCGCCTGTGTGAGTTGCCGATGCTGGCCGAAGCCGAGCAGCAGGTGCTGGTGGGCCAATTGCAGGGGCAGCAGGACTTCGAGCTGAACCAGACGCTCCACGGCCTGTTCGCGGCCCAGGCCGAACGCACCCCCGAGGCGCTGGCGCTGACCTTCGCAGACCAACACCTGAGCTACGCCGAACTCGACCAGCAGGCCAACCGCCTGGCCCGCGCCCTGCGCGAGCGCGGTGTCGGCCCGCAGGTGCGGGTGGGCCTGGCGCTGGAGCGTTCGCTGGAGATGGTGGTCGGCCTGCTGGCCATCCTCAAGGCCGGTGGCGCCTATGTGCCGCTGGACCCGGAATACCCGCTCGACCGCCTGCGCTACATGATCGAAGACAGCCGCCTGGGCCTGCTGATCGGCCAGCGCAGCTTGCTCGAAACCCTGGGCGAGTTGCCCGCAGGGGTGGCCAGCTGGAACCTGGAGGACGATGCCGCACGCTTGTCCGCCTACAGCGACGCGCCGCTGGACAACCTCAACCTGCCGCAGCACCAGGCCTACCTGATCTACACCTCCGGCTCCACCGGCAAGCCCAAGGGCGTGGTGGTCAGCCACGGCGAGATCGCCATGCACTGCCAGGCGGTGATCGCCGAGTTCGGCATGCGCAGCGACGACTGCGAGCTGCACTTCTATTCGATCAACTTCGACGCCGCCAGCGAACGCCTGCTGACGCCGCTGCTGTGCGGTGCCCGCGTGGTGCTGCGCGCCCAGGGCCAATGGGGTGCCGAAGAGATCTGCCAGCTGGTGCGTGAGCAGCAGGTGAGCATCCTTGGCTTCACCCCGAGCTACGGCAGCCAGCTGGCCCAGTACCTGGCCGGGCAGGGCGAGCAGTTGCCGGTACGCCTGGTGATCACCGGCGGCGAGGCACTGACGGGCGAGCACCTGCAACGTATTCGCCAGGCGTTCGCCCCGCAGCAGTTCTTCAACGCCTACGGCCCTACCGAAACCGTGGTCATGCCGCTGGCCTGCCTGGCCCCCGAGCAACTGCCCAGCGACGCTGGCAGCGTGCCGATCGGCCGGGTGATCGGTGCCCGCAGCGCCTACATCCTCGACGACGACCTGGCGCTGCTGCCGCAAGGCGGCATCGGCGAGCTGTACGTCGGCGGCGCCGGCCTGGCCCAGGGTTACCACGACCGCCCGGGCCTGAGCGCCGAGCGCTTCGTCGCCGACCCGTTCAGCCACCACGGCGGGCGCCTGTACCGCACTGGCGACCTGGTGCGCCTGCGCGCCGATGGTCTGGTGGAATACGTCGGCCGTGCCGACCAACAGGTGAAGATCCGCGGCTTCCGCATCGAGCTGGGCGAAATCGAAAGCCGTCTGCAGGAACATGCCGATGTCGACGAGGCCGTGGTCCTGGCCCTCGACCTGCCGGGCGGCAAGCAGCTGGTGGGTTACCTGGTGTGCGCGCAAGCCAAGGCCGACAGCGAGGCCCAGGCCCTGCTGCGCGAAGCGGTCAAGGCCGACGCCCGTCAGCACCTGCCGGACTACATGGTGCCGGCGCACCTGGTGCTGCTCGACAGCCTGCCGCTGATGGGCAACGGCAAGCTCGACCGCCGTGCGCTGCCGGCGCCGGACCTTGAGCAGGCGCGCCAGCACTACCAGGCCCCGGCCAACGAGCTGGAAACGCAACTGGCGCAGATCTGGCGCGACGTGCTCAACGTCTCGCGCATCGGCGTGCAGGACAACTTCTTCGAACTGGGCGGCGACTCGATCCTGTCGATCCAGGTGGTCAGCCGCGCCCGCCAGCTGGGGCTGCAGTTCACCCCGCGCGACCTGTTCCAGCACCAGACCATCCAGACTTTGGCTGCCGTGGTGACCCGCAGCGCGGCACCGAGCGACATCGAGCAGGGCCCGCGCCAGGGGCGCAGCGGCCTGACGCCGATCCAGCACTGGTTCTTCGACAGCGAAGTGCCGCAACCCCAGCACTGGAACCAGGCCGTGCTGCTCGAAGCGCGCCAGCCGCTGCAGGCGGAGCAACTGGAACAGGCCCTGGCCGCTCTGGTCGCCCACCACGACAGCCTGCGCCTGCGCTTCAGCCAGGCCCAGGGCCGCTGGCAGGCCGAGTACACCCAGCCGCACACCCAGCCACTGCTGTGGACTGCCACCGTGGCCGACTTCAACGACTGCCAGGCACTGTACAGCGACGTGCAACGCAGCCTCGACCTTGCGCAGGGCCCGCTGCTGCGCGCCTTGCTGGTCAGCGACGGCCAGGGTGCCCAGCGCCTGCTGCTGGCGATCCATCACCTGGTGGTCGATGGCGTCTCCTGGCGTGTGCTGCTCGAAGACCTGCAAGCGCTGTATCGCGATCAAACCCTGGCCGCCAAGACCCACGCCATGGGCGACTGGGCTGCACGCCTGGCCAGCTACGCGGGTTCCGATTCACTGCGTGACGAGCTGGGCTGGTGGGAACGCCAGCTGGGCAGCGCCCGCCATGAATTGCCGTGCGATCACCCCCAGGGCGGCAACCTGCATCGCCATGCCCAAAGCCTGGCCATCGAACTCGATGTCGAGCAGACCCGTCAGTTGCTGCAACAAGCGCCGGCGGCCTACCACACCCAGGTCAACGACCTGTTGCTGACCGCGCTGGCGCGCACCCTGTGCCGCTGGACCGGCGACGAGCAGGTGCTGGTGCAACTGGAAGGCCATGGCCGCGACGGGCTGTTCGAAGACATGGACCTGACCCGCAGCGTCGGCTGGTTCACCAACGCCTATCCGCTCAGCCTGAGCCCGGACATGGCCGAAGGCGAGGTGGCCCGCGCGGCGTCGATCAAGCGCATCAAGGAGCAACTGCGCCAGGTGCCGCACAAAGGCCAGGGCTACGGCGTGCTGCGCTACCTGGCCGATGACGCCGGCCGTGAGCGCATGGCGGCGCTGCCCCAGGCGCGCATCACCTTCAACTACCTCGGCCAGTTCGACCAGCAGTTCGACCAGGCCGCGCTGTTCCAGCCACTGGATGCGCCGGCGGGCCTGGCCCACGACCTGGATGCGCCGCTGCCGAACTGGCTGAGCGTGGATGGCCAGGTGTACGGCGGCGCCCTGCAACTGCGCTGGAGCTTCAGTGCTGAGCGCTACGACCAGGCCACCATCGCCACCCTGGCCGAAGCCTATCGCCAGGAACTGCTGGCGCTGGTCGGCCATTGCCTGGCCGATGGTAACGGCAGCTTCACCCCGTCGGACTTCCCCCTGGCGCAACTGACCCAGGAGCAGATCGATGCACTGCCGGTGCCCGCCGCGCAGATCGAGGACGTCTACCCGCTGACACCGATGCAGGAAGGCCTGCTGCTGCACACCCTGCTGGAGCCGGGCACCGGCCTGTACTACATGCAGGACCGCTACCGTATCAACAGCGCCCTCGACCCCGAACGCTTCGCCCAGGCCTGGCAGGCCGTGGTCGCCCGCCACGAAGCACTGCGCGCTTCGTTCAGCTGGAACGCCGGCGAGGCGATGCTGCAGATCATCCACAAGGCCGGCAACACGCCAGTGGACTATCAGGACTGGCGCGGCCTCGACGACGACGCCCAGGAACAGCGCCTGCAGGCCCTGCACAAGCAGGAACGCGAGGCCGGTTTCGAGCTGTTGCGCGAGGCGCCGTTCCACCTGCGCCTGGTGCGCGTGGCCGATGAGCGCTACTGGTTCATGATGAGCAACCACCACATCCTCATCGATGCCTGGTGCCGCTCGCTGCTGATGAACGACTTCTTCGAGCTCTACCAGGCCCTCGGCGAGGGCCGTCAGGCGCAGTTGCCGGTGCCGCCGCGCTACCGCGACTACATCGGCTGGCTGCAACGCCAGGACCTGGGCGAGGCGCGCCAGTGGTGGCAGGCCAACCTAGCTGGTTTCGAACGTGCCACGGCAATCCCCAGCGACCGCCCGCTGCGCCATGACCATGCCGGTGACGGCATGGTGGTCGGCGACTGCTACACCCGCCTGGACGTCACTGAAGGTGCCCGCCTGCGCGAACTGGCCCAGGCCCACCAGCTGACGGTCAACACCTTCGCCCAGGCGGCCTGGGCCCTGACCCTGGCCCGCTGCAGCGGCGAGCGCGACGTGGTGTTCGGCGTCACCGTGGCCGGGCGCCCGGTGAGCCTGCCGCAGATGCAGCGCACTGTCGGTCTGTTCATCAACAGCATCGCCCTGCGCGTGCAGTTGCCGCAGCCGGGTGAACGGCGCAGCGTGCGCCAGTGGTTGCAGGGCTTGCTCGACCGCAACATGCAGCTGCGCGAGTACGAATACCTGCCGCTGGTGGCGATCCAGGAATGCAGCGAACTGCCCAAGGGCCAGCCGCTGTTCGACAGCCTGTTCGTGTTCGAGAACGCCCCGGTGGAAACCGCCGTGCTCGACCACGCCCAGCACCTGAACGCCAGCTCCGATTCGGGCCGTACCCATACCAACTTCCCGTTGACCGCGGTGTGCTACCCGGGCGACGACCTTGGCCTGCACCTGTCGTTCGACCAGCGCTACTTCGACTACCCGAGCGTCGAGCGTCTGCTGGGCGAGTTCAAGCGCCTGCTGCTGGCGCTGGTGGACGGCTTCGAAGGCGAGGTGGGCGAACTGCCGCTGCTGGGCGCGGATGAACAGCGCTTCCTGCTGGACGACTGCAACCGCACCGAGCATGCCTACCCGCTGGAACAGAGCTACATCGAACTGTTCGAAGCGCGGGTCGCCGCGCATCCGCAGCGCACCGTCGCCCGCTGCCTGGAGGCATCGTTCGACTACGCCGGGCTTAACCTGGCGGCCAACCGCCTGGGCCATGCCCTGGTCGCGGCCGGGGTGGCCATCGACCAGCCGGTGGCACTGCTGGCCGAGCGTGGCCTGGCGCTGCTGGGCATGATCGTCGGCAGCTTCAAGGCGGGCGCCGGCTACCTGCCGCTGGACCCAGGCCTGCCGTCGGCACGCCTGCAACGCATCGTCGAACTGAGCCGCACCCCGGTGCTGGTGTGCAGCGCGGCCTGTGCCGAACAGGCGCGCCAGTTGCTCGACGAAGTGGCGGGCGCGGTACGGCCGAAACTGCTGGTATGGGAAGAGGTGCAGGCGAGCAACGTGGCCAGCCACAACCCAGGCATCCATAGCGCACCGGACAACCTTGCCTATGTGATCTACACCTCCGGCTCCACCGGCCTGCCCAAGGGCGTGATGGTCGAGCAGCGCGGCATGCTCAATAACCAGTTGAGCAAGGTGCCGTACCTGGTGCTGGACGAGCAGGACGTGATCGCCCAGACCGCTTCGCAGAGCTTCGATATCTCGGTCTGGCAGTTCCTTGCCGCGCCGCTGTTCGGCGCCACGGTAGAGATCGTGCCGAATGCCATCGCCCATGATCCGCAAGGCTTGCTGGCCCATGTGCAGGCCACCGGCATCACCGTGCTGGAAAGCGTGCCGTCGCTGATCCAGGGCATGCTGGCCAACGATCACCAGGCGCTGGACGGCCTGCGCTGGATGTTGCCGACCGGCGAGGCGATGCCGCCGGAGCTGGCCGCGCAGTGGCTGCAGCGTTATCCGGCCATCGGCCTGGTCAACGCCTATGGCCCGGCGGAGTGCTCGGACGACGTGGCGTTCTTCCGCGTCGATCTTGAATCGACCCAGGGCAGCTACCTGCCGATCGGCACGCCGACCGACAACAACCGCCTGTACCTGCTGGGCGAGGATCAGGCACTGGTGCCGCTGGGTGCGGTAGGCGAGCTGTGCGTCGCCGGTACCGGGGTGGGCCGGGGCTATGTCGGCGATCCGGTGCGTACCGCCCAGGCCTTTATTCCGCATCCGTTCGGTGCCCCGGGCGAACGCCTGTACCGCACCGGCGACCTGGCGCGTCGTCGCCCGGACGGGGTACTGGAGTATGTCGGGCGTATCGACCACCAGGTGAAGATCCGCGGTTACCGCATCGAGTTGGGCGAGATCGAGGCGCGCCTGCACGAACAGCCCGAGCTGCGCGATGCCGCCGTGGGTGTGCAGGAAGGCGTCAACGGCAAGCACCTGGTCGGCTACCTGGTGGCCCATCAAGGTGTCGAAGCCGATGCCGCGCTGCTCGACCAGCTCAAGCAACGCCTGCGTGCCGAGCTGCCGGAGTACATGGTGCCGCTGCACTGGGGTTGGTTCGACAGCCTGCCGCACAACGCCAACGGCAAACTCGACCGCAAACTGCTGCCGGCCATCGATATCGGCGGCCAGCACAGCCAGGACTACCTGGCGCCGCGCAGCGAGCTGGAAGAGACCCTGGCCGGCATCTGGGCCGACGTGCTCAAGGCCGAGCGGGTGGGCGTGCGCGACAACTTCTTCGAACTGGGCGGGCACTCGCTGCTGGCCACGCAGATCGCTTCGCGGGTGCAGAAGGCGTTGGCACTCAACGTGCCGCTGCGGGCGATGTTCGAGTGCAGCACGGTGGAGGAACTGGCGGCTTACGTGCAGGGGCTGCAGGGCAGCGCGCTGGATGAAGACAAGGTGGATCGGTTGAGCGATCTGATGGCGGAGCTGGAGGCGCTCTGACTTAATCGGGAAATCCGCGTCGGTTTCTTCGCGGGTAAACCCGCTCCCACAGGTACACCGCAAACTTCAATCCAGCGGTGTATCTGTGGGAGCGGGTTTACCCGCGAAGGGGCCAGCACAGGACTGCGACTAATCAACGTTTGCCGAGTATCTTGCCCAGCAGCTCCGGCCGCGGCGCCCCTTGCTGGCTCTGCAACTGCCCATGCTCATCCTGGAAGAAGATCGCCGGCGTCGCCGCCAGCCCCAGCTCTTCCATCAGCGCCTGGTTGGCGTCGAGCTTCTTCTGCACCGCTTCCGGCACCTTCTCCAGTGGCTTGAGTGTGCTCGCCTTGCCCGCCGACTCATGGGCCAGCAAGGCCTTGCTCGGGTCCTTGGCGGCCAGCAGGGCGGCGGACTTGCCCGGGCTGTCCTCGCGAATGATGCCGACCATGATATGGCGCAGTTGCACCTTGCCCGACTCGACCCACGGCCGGGCCTGCTGCCAGAACATGTTGCAGTACGGGCAGTTGGGGTCGCTGAACAGGTAGACGATGCGCGGTGCGTCGGCCTTGCCGTCGGCGATCCAGGCGGTCTTCTCCATCTTCGCCCAGATGGCCTTGCTCATCGGGGCGTACACCAGTTTCTCCAGGGGCTCGGCGCTGAGGTCCTTGCCTTGCTCGTCGAACAGGCTGCCCACCAGCACGTGCTTGCCGTCGGGGGTGAGGTACAGGGCGATGCCATTGTTCTGGTACTCGGCGGCGTAGCCGCGCAGGCCGTCGGGGGCATTGAAGCTGCCTTTGATCACCGCGCCCTTGGCTTGCAGTTGCTGGATCGCCTTGGGCAGTTCTTCGGCCTGCAGCGCGGGTGCGGCCAGCAAGGCGAGGGTGAGGGGCAGCAGGGCATTCAATCGCATGTCAGTTTCCTTGTGGGGCGGGCGCGTCGGCGCGGTCGAAGGGTTCCAGGGCGTGGCGCAGGCTGGCCCGCGACAACTCGCCCAGGTGGCTGCCGACCAGCCGCCCTTCGGCGTTGTAGAACAGGGTGGTGGGCAGGGCCATGGAGCCGACCTTGCGCGCCAGCTCGCCGCTGCCGTCGAACAACACATGGGACAGCATCAGGCCGGTGGTGGCCATGAAGGTGCTGACGTTCTCCGGGGTTTCGCCCTGGTTGACGAACAGGAAGGTCACGTGGGGGTAGTCGTGCTGGGCTTGCTGCAACACCGGCATTTCCCGGCGGCAAGGTGGACACCAGGTGGCCCAGATGTTGATCACCAGCGGGCGCCCGCGGTAGTCGTGCAGCGCCACCGCCTGGCCGCGGTTATCGCGCAGGGTCAACTGCGGCAGCTCCGTGCCCTTGCTGTACAGGTGGCTGCCTAGGCTGCCGAGCACCCAGAACAGCGCGCCACTGGCCAGCGCCCAGCCCAGTGGGCGGCGCAGGCCGGGGCGACTCCAGCCCTGCCAGAGCGTGCCCAGCACGATGCCGAACAGGCCGCCCCAGAGCAGGAAACCACCGTCGCGGATATCGATGACTTGCAGTGGCTCGTCGCGGTACATCGGCCAGTAGGCCAGAACGAAGCCCAAACGGGCACACAGCAAACCCAGCAGAAACACATTGAACAACGCCGACTCGGGGTTCTCGCCACCGCGCTTGGCCACGCGCCAGCCGACCAGGCAGGCGATGCCCAGCGCCGCGAGCAACAGCAGGTGATTCAGGGCCATGGTCAATGGCCCGAGGGTGACGGTCAGCATCAGCCTTGGCTCCTGGTCTGGGCCCAGTGTTGCAGGAAACCGGCGGCGTCGATTTCGCCGGTGATGCGTCGGGCGCGGCGTTCGTCGCCTTCCGGGCCGACCCAGATCAGGCTGGGCGGGCCTGGCACCTGGTAGCGCTGCAGCAGCTCGCGGCTGGCCGGCGAGTCGGCGGTGACGTCCAGGCGCAGCAGGTGCACGCCAGCTAGGCTGGCCTGTACATCGGCACGGCCAAACACCTGTTTTTCCATGACCTTGCACGACACACACCAGTCGGCATAGTAGTCCACCAGCACCCACTGGCCACGGGCCTTGGCGGCGTCGAGCTCGCGCTGCAGGTCGACGGGGTTGCTGACCGTGACGAAGGCGTCATGCGCGGTGGCCTGGGCGGCACTCTGGGTATTGCCCGCGAAGGGCTGCAACGGCTGCCAAAGGTTGCTGCCACCCGCCGCCGCACCGACCAGCAGCAGGCCGCCCCACAGGGCCCCCAGCAGCGGCACCGCGCGCAGGGCAGGTAAACGATGCAGGGCCGGCCAGGCGGCCCAGCCCAGGGCGATCAGCCAGGCGCCGGCCAGGGCCAGCAGCAAGGGCTCGGTCAGCAGGGTGCGCACGGTGTACAGGGCCATGGCCAGGAACACGAAGCCGAACAGGCCCTTGACCAGGTTCATCCAGGCGCCCGGGCGCGGCAGGTAGCGGTTGCCCAGGGTCACCAGCAACATCAGCGGCACGCCCATACCCAGCCCGAGGCTGAACAGCACCAGCGCCCCGTGCAGCACATCGCCGCTTTGCGCGATGTACAGCAGCGCGCCCGCCAGCGGCGCGGTCATGCACGGGCCCATCAGCAAGCCCGACAACGCGCCGAGCAATGCCGCGCCATACAGGTTGCCGCCGCGGGTGCCTTGCCCGGCGCGGTCCAGGCGATCACGCAGCGCCACTGGCAGCTGCAACTCGAAGGCGCCGAACATCGGCAGGGCCAGCAGCACGAACAGCGCCGCCAGGCTGCCCAGCAGCCACGGCTGCTGCAACCAGGCCTGCAGGCTGGCGCCCAGCAGCGCGGCGACCACCCCCAGCGCGGCATACACCAGCGCCATGCTCAACACATACACGCCGGCCAGCACCCAGCCACGGCGGGCGCTGGCGCCATTGCCCATGACCAGCCCGGCGAGGATCGGCAGCATCGGCAGCGAACAGGGGGTGAAGGCCAGCAGCAGGCCCAGGCCGAAGAATGCCAGCAGGCTCCAGGCCAGGGTGCTCTGCTGCAGCGTGCCGGCCAGGGCCTGGTCGCTGGCCTGCTCAGCGCCCGGCGTCGGCGCCTGCGTGCCGCCCAGGGCGATCGGCGTGGTTTGCGGCGGGTAGCACAGCCCGGCGTCGGCGCAGCCCTGCCAGCCCAGGCGCAGCTCGCCACTGGCGTTGGCCGGCAACAGCAGCTCCAACTCGGTGCGGTACACCGCGCTGTCGCCGAAGAACTCGTCGTGATGGTTTTCGGCCTGGGGCAGTTGCGGGTGCTGCTCAGGCGGCAGACCGTCGAACTTCAGGCGCTTCTGGTAGAGGTAGTAGCCGTCCTGGATCTGGAAATGCAGGCGCACCTGGCCGTCGGCGAGGCGGTCGTGGGTCAGCACGAAGGCCTGGTTCACCGGCAGGAAGTCCGGTTTGGCGGCAAACGGGTTGGCCTGAAGCGGGCCGGCGAGCAGGAAGGTCAGGAAGAGCAGGAGCACACGCATGTCGAGGCCTTGGCAGAGCTTGGAATGCGGCCATGCTGGCCGGGGGGTATTAACTGAAGGTTAAACCGGGATTATGGCGACGACTAACCCCCCACCGCGGGGCATAATCCCCCCTTAATGACCACGCTGTTCAATAACCCGCTTCCCCACCCCAGGAGCCCCCACCATGCACGTTCTGCTCTGCGAGGACGACGACCTGATCGCCAGCGGCATCTGCGCCGGGCTCACGGCCCAGGGCTTCACCGTCGACCGGGTGGGCAATGCGTCGCAGGCGCGGCAGATGCTGCAGGCCGCGCAGTTCGATGTGATGATCCTCGACCTGGGCCTGCCCGACGAGGACGGCCTGAAGCTGCTGCGCCGTCTGCGCCAGCAGGGCGAGGCGCTGCCGGTGCTGGTGCTGACCGCGCGGGACGCGGTCAGCGACCGGGTCGACGGGCTGCAGGCCGGCGCCGACGACTACCTGCTCAAGCCGTTCGACCTGCGCGAGCTGGCGGCGCGCCTGCATACCCTGGTGCGGCGGGTGGCGGGGCGGGCGGTGAACGTGATCGAGCATGGCCCGCTGTGCTATGACCCGAGCAGTTGCATGGCCACCCTGGCCGGGCAGCCGGTCGACCTGTCGCGGCGCGAGCAGGCACTGTTGCAGGCGCTGTTGCAGAACCCCGGGCGGGTGCTGTCCAGCGAACAGCTCAAGGATTGCGTCTACGGCTTCAGCGACGAGGTCGAGAGCAATGCGTTGAACGTGCATATCCATCACCTGCGGCGCAAATTGGGCAACGGCATCGTCGAGACGGTGCGGGGGCTGGGCTACCGGCTGGGACCGGCGCAGGCGCCGGAGGGGGCTTCGTCATGAGCCTGCGGGTACGGCTGTCGCTGATTCTTGGCAGCGTGTTCATCGTCATCTGGGCGTTGGCGGCGGCGTGGATGCTGCGTGACCTGCGCCAGCAGATGATGTTCTCCCTGGACCAACGCCTGGTGGCCTCGGCACGCATGGTCGCCGGGCTCATCGACCAGTTGCCGCAGCCGCTGGCGGCCAAGGGCGAGGAGGCGCATTTTGCCGCCGACCAACTGAGCGTGCCGGACGGCATGGCCTGCCAGGTCAGCTCGCTGCGCGGTGAGGTGTTGGCCAGCAACCACAAGCACGACGGGGCGATGGACGACCAGCGCAGCGGCTTCCGTGACCAGACCATCGAAGGCGCCTCCTGGCGCACATTCACCTACAACCACGGCGATGTACGGATCACCACGGCTGACCGCCACCAGGAGCGCGAGGCGCTGAACCAGTCGATACTGCTGGCCGCCTCGGCGCCGGTGCTGATGGCCTTGCTCGGTAGCCTGGGGTTGCTGTGGATCGGCCTGGGCAAGGGCCTGGAACCGCTCAACCGTATGCGCGACGCGTTGCGCAGGCGGCGCGCCGACAGTGTCGAGCCGTTGCAGGTGGCGGGCCTGCCCAGCGAACTGCAGCCGTTGCTCGACACCCAGAACCAGTTGTTCCTGCGTATCGCTCAGACCCTCGAGCGCGAGCGGCGCCTGACCGACGATGCCGCCCACGAACTGCGCAGCCCGCTGACCGCGATCAAGACCCACCTGCAGGTGGCTCGCATGACCGACGGCGCGGTGCGCGAGCAGGCGCTGGAGCACGCCGAGCAGGGCACCGACCGCATGCACCGCACGCTGGAGCAACTGCTGATGTTGGCCCGGGTCGAGGGCAGCCTGTCGTTCGACGACGGCGTGCAGTGCAGCGCCGAGCAGGTGGCCTTGCAGGCGGTTCAGGACGCAGGCGGTGGTGATAACCGGCGCATCCTGCTGCGCTTGCCGGAAGAAGCGGCCAAGGTCTACCTCGGCATGCCGGCGCCCTTGGCGGTGGCGGCGCTGCGTAACCTGCTGGACAACGCCCTGCGTCACGGTGGCGATGCGGCGGTGGAGCTGGAAGTGCAGACGCGGGATGGGCAGGTGGGTTTCATGGTGCGCGACCATGGCCCGGGCATCGCCCAGGAAGACCTCGAACACCTCACCGAACGCTTCTGGCGTAACAGCCAGAGCGGCGGTTGCGGCCTGGGCCTGGCGATCGTCCAGGCCATTGCCCAGCGTTGCGCGGGCAGCCTGCGTTTCGACAGCCAGGCCGATGGATTGCGGGTGTGGTTGAACGTGCCGGCGCGCTCGGTCAAGTGATCGGCGTTGGCTCCTACACTGCGATCAGCACTGGCACAACAAATCCCGCAGCAACCGCTAAATCCGTACCTCGCCCAAGCGTTTTCCAAGCGATAACAACCCGACACACATCCGGTTACAGGGGCGTGGCGGGCACATTCGCTTGCTTGCGAGGGTTTTTCCGATGTCGACCGCTTCCAGCCTTGCCCAGGTTCTGCCGGCCAACGCGCCGCAGGCCTTGTATGAATTCACGGACTCACCGCTGCTGCTGCGCCAGCAGCAACAGGAGTCCAACGCGCGCAGCTACCCGCGGCGCATCCCGCTGGCGCTCAAACGCGCCCGTGGCCTCTACGTCGAGGACGTCGAGGGCCGCCAGTTCATCGACTGCCTGGCCGGCGCCGGCACCTTGGCGCTAGGGCACAACCACCCGGTGGTGACCGAGGCGATCCAGCGTGTGCTGGCCGATGAGCTGCCGCTGCACACCCTGGACCTGACCACCCCGGTCAAGGACCGTTTCGTCCAGGACCTGTTCGGGGTGCTGCCCGAGGCGCTGCGCAGCGAGGCGAAGATCCAGTTCTGCGGCCCGACCGGTACCGACGCGGTGGAAGCCGCACTGAAGCTGGTGCGTACCGCCACCGGGCGCAGCACGGTGCTGGCGTTCCAGGGGGCCTACCACGGCATGACCCAGGGCGCGCTGAGCCTGATGGGCAGCCTGGGGCCGAAAAAGCCGCTGGGCGCGCTGCTCAACAATGGCGTGCAGTTCCTGCCATACCCTTACGACTACCGTTGCCCGTTCGGCCTGGGCGGTGAGGCGGGCGTGCGTGCCAACCTGCATTACCTGGAAAACCTGCTGAACGATCCCGAGGCCGGCGTTGCGCTGCCTGCGGCAGTGATCGTCGAGGTAGTGCAGGGCGAAGGCGGCGTGATCCCGGCGGACATCGAGTGGCTGCGCGGCCTGCGCCGGATCACCGAGCAGGCCGGGGTGGCGCTGATCGTCGATGAGATCCAGAGCGGCTTTGCCCGTACCGGGCGGATGTTCGCCTTCGAGCATGCCGGCATCGTCCCGGATGTGGTCACGCTATCGAAAGCCATCGGCGGCAGCCTGCCGCTGGCGGTGATGGTCTATCGCGACTGGCTCGACCAGTGGTCGCCGGGTGCCCATGCCGGCACCTTCCGCGGCAACCAGATGGCCATGGCCGCAGGCTCGGCGGTGATCAACTACCTGGTCGAGCACCGTCTGTGCGAGCACGCCGAAGCCATGGGCCAGCGCCTGCGTGGCCACCTGCAACGCCTGCAGCAGGATTATCCGCAGCTGGGCGACATTCGTGGCCGTGGCTTGATGCTGGGGGTCGAGCTGGTGGATCCGGCCGGCAAACTCGACGCCCAAGGCCATCCGCCGGCCTGTCGCACCCTGGCGCCGAAGGTGCAGCGTGAATGCCTGCGCCGTGGTTTGATCCTCGAACTGGGCGGGCGGCATGGCGCGGTGGTGCGCTTCCTGCCGCCGTTGATCATCAGCGCCGAGCAGATCGACGAAGTGGCCGGGCGTTTTGCCGAAGCGGTGCGGGCGGCGGTTGCTGCACGTTGAAGCGAACCGTGACAAGCACTGGGGCCGCGTAATGCGGCCCCAGTGCTTTTCAGTCCAGTACCCGGCCGGCGCGCCAGTAGCCCATCAGGGTCAGGCTTTCGCGTGGCAGGCCGCGCGTCTTGATCAGGTGTCGGCGGATGTCCATCACCGCCCCTGATTCACCAGCGATCCAGGCATGGAAGCCATTGCTCTCGCCGCTGGCCAGTTCCCACAGCAGCTGTGTGTCGATGTCCACGTCTTCAAGCGTGCTCGACGCTGTGCTGCGCGCAGCGGGCAGGCTGGCCAGCTCTTGTACGGCGTGACGCATGGCCTGGCCGTGCTCGCTGCGCAGCAGGTCACGGGGCAGCCAGTGCAGGCGGGTTGCCGGGCTGTGGCGCAGGGGCAGGCAGTCGTCTTCCAGGGGCACTTCGATAAAAGCTTCTACCGCCAGCTCAGGGGCCTGGTCGGCCAGCTGTTCGAGGATGCCGGCGATGGCCGGCAGGGCGGTTTCGTCGCCCACCAGCAGAATATGCCGGGCGTCGTGCGGGGGCTTCCATTCGTAGCCGCCCGGGTCGCCGGCATAGGCCAGGTTGGGGGCGACCATCTGCAGCCGGTCACCCATGCGGGCGCTGGTCGCCCAGGCCGATGCCGGGCCGTTGACCCCATGCAGGACGAAGTCCACATCCACTTCACAGGCTTCGCGGCGCAGGGCGCGAATGGTGTAGGTGCGCATCGGCGGCGTGTCCTGCGGCGCCAGGTGGCGGCGTGCCTGTTGCCACTGGCCGTCCTTGGGCAGGTTGGGCGCAGCGCCCGCAGGGGTGGGGAAGAACAGCTTGATGCGCTGGTCGGGGGCCAGGGTGGTCATCTGGGCCACATCAGGGCCGCTGAAGACGAAGCGGCACAGCGAGGGGCTCAGGGCCACGATGGCCTTGAGCTCGATGTCGAAGATCCGGTAGGCGGTGGCCTTGCTGGGGCGGATCAGGCGGGCAAGCAGGGAGGTCATGGGGGTACCTCTGGCAACGGGAGATACTCAACAGACGAGCGCCTCGGCCGCTAAATTTACCCGGCCGACATCCGTCCTAGCTTGGATAGAAGCCGCGTCACGCGGAGACGGATTGAGGCGCAATGACAATTTCTCGACGAGGATTCATCGCGGGCCTGGCGGTAGCGGGCGCTGCCGGCACGGCGGCCTATTACGCGCACAAGGAACTGACCCACGACCCGCAGGACGATGTGGTCACGCCGGGCGAGGCCAGCGTGGAGCTGGCCGACGCTGCCGGGCAGGTGCTGGCGGACTTGCTGCGCGGGGTCTGGGACATCCGCTTTGCCGGCGCCGATGGTGGCCTTGATGGCCTGCCCAAGGAAGGCGTGGAGATGTTCCTCGATGTCGCCACCAAGGGCCGCGGGCTGCGGGGCTTCGTCGATACCGGCGAACGCCTGCGTGGCGACGGCGAGGCGGCCTACCGTGTGCTTGGCGACCTGGTGGGTGCCAGCAGCGGCCAGGTGCGCTGGCGCTTGGTCGGCCTGCACGGCGGCCCTGGCTATGAGTGCGTGGCCAGCCTCGATGAGGTGTGGGGCACCTTTGCCAATGCCGGCCCAGGCACCCTCAGCGGCCGCATTCAACGCCTGGACCGCCCGCTGACGCTGCCGTTGCAGGACAGCCGCTTTGTCGCGGTCAAGCGGCCATTCCCCGAAGCGCGCGAGCGCCTGCCCTACACCGCGCAGATGCAGGACTGGGTGATCGGCGCCGAGCATCGGCTGTTCCACCAGCTCTGGCACGCGACCCGCGATCAGTGGCACAAGCTGCCCGTGGAGAAGCACAACGCGCTGCGTGGTCTGGGCTGGCAGCCCGGCCCGCGCGACCGCGAGCGCGATGCCCGTGGCCCGCGCAAGCACCGCAATGGTTCAGGCATCGACTTCCTGTTCATGCATCGGCACATGCTGATGCATGCCCGCACCCTGCAGGACCTGCCGTCGTGGCAGCGCTTCCCGTTGCCGCAACCGAGCGTGGAGTTCGACCGCGCAGGCTTCGCTCGCTACCACGACAACCACGACGGCCACCGTGTGCCGCCCAGTTGGCAGGCGCCCGAGGACGAGGCCTACGGCCAGTGGGTGGCGGCGATCAAGGCGGGTGAGACGTTCTGCAGCAACTTCCAGGTGTGGGAGTCGCAGTACCAAGACCCGCAGTACCTGTCGAAGCTGTCGCTGGGGGCCTTCGGCTCCGAGCTTGAGATGAACCTGCACGACTGGTTGCACATGTGCTGGGCGTCGGTGCCGCGTGACCCGATCAACGGCGCGCCGGTGCCCTTTGCCCGTGACCCTGCGGACTTCGCCGCGCGCTGGTTCGAGCGTGAAAACGATTTTCTCGGCGACCCGTTCTCGTCCCACGTCAACCCGGTGTTCTGGGCCTTCCATGGCTGGATCGACGACCGCATCGACGACTGGTTCCGCGCCCACGAGCGCTATCACCCTGGCCAGGTTCGGCGCCAGCAGGTCAATGGTGTGGCCTGGTTCGCCCCTGGCCGCTGGGTGGAGGTCGATGACCCGTGGCTGGGGCCCGATACCCATGGCTGCAGCACCGAGCCGGGCACGCGCCCGGGTAAATCGGTCGAGATGGACGTGGAGGTGATGAAACTGGCCTTGCGCATCACCTTCGGTGAAGACGACAAGATCGACGGGCTGCTGCGCAAGGTGCCGCAACGGCCCTGGTATGCGCGGCATCTGTCGATGAAGAACATTGCGACTTGATGGGCTTCGCCGCGGGCGCACGTTTCCATTCGATGGGCTGGCACGCCCCCTGTAGGAGCGGCCTTGTGTCGCGAAAGGGCCGCGTAGCGGCCCCAGGATTTCAGCAAGGACGTTGAAATTGCCGGGGCCGCTGCGCAGCCCTATCGCGACACAAGGCCGCTCCTACAAGGGGTGGCGGGTTAGGGCCGAGCCTCGGCCAGTGCCTGCGGCGCCTGCCACCCCCCACCCAACGCCTTGTACAACGCCACGCTGCCCTGCAGCCGTGCCAGGTACAGTTGCGCCTGCTCATCCTGGGCCAGGTACAGGGTGCGTTGGGTTTCCAGCACGCTCAGCAAGGTCTCGGCACCGGCGGCATAACGCTGCTGGGCGAGGTCGAAGGCGATGCGCGCCTGCTGCACTTCCTGGTCTTGCCACTGGCGCTGGCGCTCGACGCCACTGATGGCGTTGAGGGCTTTCTCTACATCGGAAAAACCGGCCAGGATGCTGCTGCGGTATGTCTCCAGCAGCTCCTGCTGCTCGGCGCTGGCCAGCTCGCGCTGGGCGCGCAGGCGGCCATTGTTGAAGATGGGCGCGGTAAGGCCGGCGGTGAGGGTGTAGTAGGGGCTGTCGAAAATATTGGCAAAGGTCCTGGAGCCGCTGCCAAGGTTGGCGCCCAGGACCAGGCGCGGCAGCATGGCGGCCCTGGCGACCTGCACGTCGGCGCTGGCGGCGGCCAGGCGGGCTTCGGCGGCGGCGATGTCGGGGCGTCGGCTCAGCAGTTCGCTGGGCACGCCGCTACCGATCACTGGCCAGTGCAGCGCGCCGATCACCTCGTTGCCAGCGGGCAGTGCCTGCACTGGTTCACCCAGCAGGGTGGCCAGGGTGATGCGGTTGTCCTGGCGGCGCTGTTCGAGCAGCGGCAGCTGGCGCTCCTGGGCGGCCACCAGGCTGCGCTGCTGGGCCAGTTCCAGGCGGGTGGCGGAGCCCGCGCGTTCGCGGGTCTCGACCAGGCCGAGCACGTCGCGGGCGTTGTCGAGGTTGAGGCGGGCGATGCGCAATTGCTCCTCCAGGGCCAGGCCCTGCAGGTAACTGTCGGCCACGGCGCTGACCAAGGTCAGTTCGACGGTCTGGCGCTCGAAGCGGCTGGCGTCCAGGCTACGCAGGGCGCTGTCGCGGGCGGCGCGCAGGCCACCCCAGAAGTCGATCTCGTAGCTGGCGCTCAGGCGGGTACCGAACGAGGTGCTGGTGCGTTCGCTGCTGCTGGCGTCGAGCTGGTCGTTGCCGTCACCGCGCAGCAGGCGCTGGCGGCTGGCATCCAGGCCCAGCTGCAGTTCCGGCAGCAAGGGGGCGCCGGCGATCACCGCGCTGGCCTGGGCCTGGCGCACCCGGGCGGTGGCGGCGGCGAGGTCGTAGCTGTTTTGCCGGGCGCGTTCGATCAACTGGTCAAGCACTGGGCTGGCGAAGGCGCGCCACCAATGGCCGTCCGGCCAGGGTTGCGCCGTTTCGGCGGCGCCTTGCCAGGCGGCTGGGGCGTCGATGCCCGACGCCGGTGGCGGCGGGGTGCTGCAGGCGGCCAGGAACAGGCTCAGGGTCAACAGGCTGATGCGGCTGGGGATCGTCATGGATTATTCGCTGGTAAGGGCTTTGACCGGGTCTAGGCGGGCGGCCTTGCGGGCCGGCATGAAGCCGAACACCACGCCGGTGACCACGGCGCAGGCGAAGGCGCCGATGATCGCGGGCAGGGCGAAGGCCACGGCGATATCGGCCAGCAGCAGGCTGCCGCCGATGGCCAGGGCGAGGAGGATGCCGGTGACGCCGCCGACCATCGACAGCATCACCGCTTCGGTGAGGAACTGGCGCAGGATGTCGCGCTGGCGGGCACCGGTGGCCATGCGGATGCCGATCTCGCGGGTGCGTTCGCGCACGGTCATGAGCATGATGTTCATCACACCGATGCCACCGACCAGCAGGGATATCGCAGCGATCGCCCCGAGCATCAGCGACAGGCTGTTCTGGGTGCGCGCCTCGGCCTGGATCAGCGCGGCGTCGTTGGTCAGCTCGAAATCATGCTTGCCCTGGTGACGCTGGCGCAGCAAGTGCTCGATCGCCTGTTCGGTCTGGTGCACCCGGCTGGAGTCCTGGGCGGCGATGGCGATGTATTCGGGGTCGCCGCTGCCGAACAGGCGGATGGCGGCGGCCGAGTAGGGCACCACGATGCGCTCGTCGCTGTCCTCGCTGCCGGAGCTGGCGCCCTTGGCCTGCAGCACGCCGATCACCTGGAACGGCACGTTGCCGATCAGCAGGTATTGGCCGAGCGGGTTGCTCTGCTCGCCGAACATCTTGTTGCGGACCTTCTGGCCGATCACCGCCACGGCTGCGCCGCTGGCTTCGTCGGCCTCGCTGTAGAAGCTGCCTTCGACCACCGGCCAATTGAAGATCTCGGGGAACCAGGTGTTGTTGCCGCCTACATAGAACTGCTGGCTGTTGTTGCCCTGACGCACCATCAGCTTGTCGCCGATCACCGGCATGACGTGTTTCACCTGGGGCAGTTCGGCGATGGCGGCCACATCGTCGAGGGTGACGATGCCTGCGGGTTCGCGCTCGGTCGCGCGTTTGCCGTTGAGGTAGAGAATGTTCGAGCCGAAGGCGGCCATCTGCGCCATCACCTGGCGTTTGCTGCCTTCGCCGACCGCCAGCATGACCACCACCGAGGCCACGCCGATGACGATACCGAGCAGGGTGAGCGCGGTACGAAAACGGTTGACCCACATCACCCTCCAGGCGGCTTGCAGCGACTCGATCATTTCGCCTTTCCAGGCACCTTTATGGCTGGCGCCGCTGTCCAGGCGTTGCCGCAGGTCGTCGGCCTGCAGGTGGCGGGTGGGTACGCTGGCCGCCTGCTCGGCGGCCGAATCGCTGACCACCTGGCCGTCGCGCACCTCGATCACCCGTTGGGCGCGGGCGGCCACTTCGCGGTCGTGGGTGATCAGGATGATCACGTGGCCCTGGCTGGCCAGCTCGTCGAGCAGGGCCATCACTTCGGCGCCGCTGTGGCTGTCGAGGGCGCCGGTGGGTTCGTCGGCGAGGATGATATGGCCGCCGTTCATCAATGCCCGGGCGATCGACACGCGTTGTTGCTGCCCGCCTGAGAGCTGGTGCGGGCGATTGCCGGTGCGGCTGGCCAGGCCCAGGCGTTCGAGCAGGGCATGGGCGCGTGCATGACGTTCGGCCGGTGGCGTGCCGGCATAGATGGCCGGCATCTCGACGTTTTCCTGGGCCGAGCCCGAAGGGATCAGGTGATAGCCCTGGAACACGAAGCCGAACGCCTCGCGGCGCAGCCAGGCCAGTTCGTCGCCGTCCAGCTCGGCCACGTCGCGGCCGGCGAAGCGGTAGCTGCCGGAAGTCGGGCGGTCGAGGCAGCCCAGGATGTTCATCAGGGTCGACTTGCCGGAGCCCGAAGCGCCGACGATGGCGACGAATTCGCCGGGATGGATGCTCAGGCTGATGCCGCGCAGCACCTCGACTTTCGGTGAATCGATGCCTCCGTAGGCCTTGTAGATGTCGCTCAACTCGATCAGGGGCGTGCTCATCTCAACCCCCGCTGGTCGGCGAGCCGATCACCAGGCGTTCACCTTCGTGCAGGCCGTCGAGGATCTGTACGCGCAGGCGGTCGCTCAGGCCGATGCGTACCTGGCGTGCCTCGACCTTGCCGTCGGCCTTGAGTACCTGGGCCAGGCGCAGGCCGTCGTCCGGCGTGTCTTCCAGCGCGGCCAGTGGGGCGCTGAGCACTTGGCTGGCCTGGCCGGCGACGAAGAACACCTGGGTGGTCATCTCGGCCATCAGGGCGCCGTCGGGGTTGTCGACGTCGAGCAGTACGGTGTACTGCACCACTTTGCTGCCGGTGGTGCCGGCCGTGGCGCTGGCCGGGCTGCCGCCGCCCTGGGCGCTTTGATCCAGCGGTTTGGGCGGGATTGGCAGGATCTGGCGCACGGTGCTGGCCCAGCGGCGTTTGCCACCTGCAAGGGTGGTGAAGTAGGCGGTCATGCCGGGTTTGACCTTGCCGATGTCGGCTTCGGATACCTGGGCCCAGACGGTCATCGGCGACAGTTTGGCGATGCGCAGGATCAGCGGGGTCTGTTGCTGGGCATTGAGGGTCTGGCCTTCGCGGGCGTCCACGGCCACCACGGTGCCGCTCATGGGGGCATAGATGCGCGTGTAGCCAAGCTCCGCCTCGTCGCTGCGCAGGCTGGCCTGGGCCTGGAGGATCTGTGCCTGGTACATGTCGATGCGGGCCTGGGTCACTTTCAGCTGGGCCTGGGCGGTTTGCAGGTCTTCCTGGCGGCTGGCGCCAGCGGCGGCCAGGTCGCGCTGACGCTGGTGTTGCTGCTGTGCCAGGAGGTACTGGGCGCGTTGCTCGGCGAGTTGCGCCTTGAGGTTTTCGATGGAGTAGCGGCCGGCGTCGAGCTTGGCCTTTTGCGTGGAGGGGTCGATCTCCACCAGCAACTGGCCTTCGCGGACTTCATCGCCGGCCTCGACATGCAACTTGCGGATCTGCCCGGACGCCTGGGCACCGACGTCGACATAGCGACGCGGTTGCAGAGTGCCCAGGGCGGTGACGCTGCTTTCGATATCGGCGCGGGTCACCGGCACGGTGCTGACCGGCGCACCGCCCAGGGGCAAGGTGGTCCAGGCCAGCAGGCTGCCCAGGCCAAGCAGGCCCAAGGCTGCAATAAGCAGACGGCGACGGGGGGCGGTTGTGCGTGTCATGCGGGCTTCCAGCCGAAGGGAGTGGCCGGGCGCGGCCATGCACGGCGCGCTCGGGGGTGCCAGTTAAACGAACCTGCTGCGTGCCGATTTAACCGGGCGAAAGGCCAGCATCGATGTTGCTGAGAATAATTATAATTTGTAAGATCGTTCGCTTACTCACTCCTATCCGCTGCCCATGCCATGTCAGCGTTTGCGCAGGGAAAGGCCAGGTACCGTCGTGGAACACTACTATCGCGAATTGGTGAGCTTTCTCTCTGCGCGCCTGGGCAATCGCCAGGCGGCGGAAGATGTGGCCCATGACGCTTACCTGCGGGTGCTGGAGCGTACTGAGGGCGAGCAGATCGAGCACCCGCGGGCGTTCCTGTACCGCACCGCGCTGAACCTGGTGGTCGATCGCCACCGGCGCCACCTGGTGCGCCAGGCCGAGCCGCTGGAGGTGCTCGATAGCGACGAGCGTTGGCATAGCCCGGCACTGACCCAAAGCATGCAGCAGGACCAGCGCCTGGCCTTGATGCAGCAAGCCCTGGATGAGTTGAGCGCGGTGTGCCGTGACTGCTTCCTGTTGCGCAAGCTCGATGGCCTGTCGCACCCGCAGATTGCCGAGCGCCTGGGCATTTCCCGCAGCCTGGTGGAGAAGCACATCGTCAATGCCATGAAGCACTGTCGCTTGCGCATGCGTCAGTGGGAGTCGTGAAGACGCCGTGAAGGGCAGGTGAAAATTTCCTGTGCTGGCAACTTGATTTCCAGTTGTTTCAAGACAACTATCAATAAAGACCCGATCAGGCGGCCTGCCTGACGTTTGCCTGTTCTGGCGCAGTACGGTCATGGAGCCCATTCATTACCTTGCGGCCAGGTGCGGACGATGCCCAACAAATCCCTGCGCATCCTCATCGCTGACGAACACCCCGACCAGCGTCTGCAACTGGAGCGGCTGCTCAATGGCCTGGGGTATTACCGCATCGCCCCGGTGGAGAGCTTCGACGATCTGCAGCGTCTGGTGCACAGTGCCCTGCTGCCGTTCAACCTGTTGGTTGGCAACATCGAACTGGCCAGCCATGCGGGCGTCGACCTGGCGCGCTTCTGCCGGGTCAGTACGCAGATCCAGCACGCTTTGTTGTATCACTCGCAGCAACTGAAGGTGCCTGCCGTGCCGCAGAGCGAGCGACAGGCCGTGAGCGTCAGCCTGCCAAGCGTGCCTGATTGCGAAGCGTTAGGGTCGTTCATGGCGATCATCGACCTGCCGGTGGTGGTCGGGCAGGTGCCCTTGCCGGCCAGCCTTTGCGGCGCAGCCGGCTATGGCAAGCGGCGAATGAATTTCGGCCAGACCGTTTTCAGCCGCAGTTCCTGACTCGGCCCCCGTTAACGGCATTTGCTATCCTCTTGGCCTTTTGCCGATCTGCGGACCTGCCATGACTGCCATCGATAACCCCCGCGCGCCCGGCTTCAGCCGCGGCGATCACCGGACCCTGGGCCTGGCGGCGCTGGGCGGCGCCCTGGAAATCTACGATTTCATCATCTTCGTGTTTTTTGCGCTGACCCTCAGCCAGCTGTTCTTCCCGCCCGAGATGCCAGAGTGGCTGCGGTTGCTGCAAAGCTTCGGGATTTTCGTCACCGGGTACCTGGCGCGGCCTTTGGGCGGCATTCTCATGGCCCATTTCGCCGACCACCTGGGGCGCAAGCGGGTGTTCAGCCTGAGCATCCTGATGATGGCATTGCCGTGCCTGTTGATCGGCGTGATGCCGACCTACGCCGACATCGGCTACGCCGCGCCGCTGATCCTGTTGGCCCTGCGCATCCTGCAAGGGGCTGCGGTGGGGGGCGAGGTGCCCAGTGCCTGGACCTTCGTCGCCGAGCATGCGCCGGCCGGGCGGCGAGGCTATGCGCTTGGCTTTCTGCAGGCGGGGCTGACCTTTGGCTATCTGCTGGGCGCGCTGACTGCAACGCTGCTGGCGCAGCTTTATACAGCGCAGGAGATACTCGATTACGCCTGGCGCTACCCGTTCCTGCTGGGCGGCGTGTTCGGCGTGATCGGTGTGTGGCTACGCCGCTGGCTGAGCGAGACACCGGTGTTTCTTGCCCTGCGTGAACAGCGGGAACAGCCGGTGGCCTTCCCGCTGCGCAGTGTGCTTGGCGAGCATCGCCGGGCACTGATTCCGGCGGCGCTGCTGACCTGCGTGCTCACCTCGGCAGTGGTGGTGCTGGTGGTGATCACGCCGACGGTGATGCAGCAGCGTTTCGGCATGACGGCCGGGCACACTTTTGCCTTGAGCAGCGTGGGCATCGTCTTTCTCAACATTGGTTGCGTGCTGGCCGGGTTGCTGGTCGACCGCATCGGCGCCTGGCGTGCATTGATGATCTACAGCCTGGCGCTGCCGCTGGGCATCGGTGCGTTGTACGCCAGCCTGGTCGGGCAGTGGGGCATGACCTGGCTGGCCTACGCGCTGGCTGGGCTGTCCTGTGGGGTGGTGGGGGTGGTGCCGTCGGTGATGGTCGGGCTGTTCCCGGCGCAGATCCGGGTGTCGGGGATTTCGTTCACCTACAACATCGCCTATGCCCTGTGGGCTAGTACCACACCGTTGGCGTTGATTGCGCTCATGCCCTGGAGCCCGTGGGTGTGTGTCGGCTTTTGTCTGATCATGGGCACGGTCGGGGTGTTGACGTCGCTGTATTTCGGGCGTCGTGAGCCGTTGGCATTCGGTGCGGAGCCCATGCCGATCATGTGTGGTGACAAATGAAGTGGTAGGGGCTGTGGGGCGTTGAGGCAGACTTCCGGGCGGGGGTTATTGGAATAACCTATTAGCCAGATTTAACCTTAAAGGTTAATTTCTCATGGAAAAGAGAATGCCTCATTGCCCACTTGATCGGGTAAAAGCGCTGCTTGCTGCGAAGCGGGTCAGTCCGACTAGCGCTGCATTAAGAGGTGCCAGGTCTCTGGGCCTGGATTACCCAGGAATGCTCGATGTGATCAGCAGTCTGGAACGCACTGACTTTTACAAAAGCATGACCTGCTATACGGAACACCGCGTCTGGCAGGACGTATACCGTCCGCTCACGGCAGTCGGCTACGTTTACCTGAAACTGTCAGTGGTCGATGACGTGCTCATCGTGTCCTTCAAGGAGCTGTAATCATGAGATGCCCGATCTGCGGTGGTGCGGAGCTTGCGCCAGATACTCAGGACATGCCCTATCGCTACAAAGGAGAGTCGACTCTGATTCAGGGCGTCAGCGGCGATTACTGCTCTGCCTGTGGTGAGGCGGTCCTGAGCCACGACGAAGCCATGCGTGTCAGTGAGCAGATGACGGCTTTTGAGCGTCGGGTCAATGCGGCTGCGGTCGATCCAGCTTTCATCAGCGCCGTGCGCAAGAAATTCGACCTGGACCAGCGCGAGGCAGGTGAGATTTTCGGTGGTGGGGTCAACGCTTTTTCCCGCTACGAAAATGGGAAAACCACGCCGCCAGTGGCGTTGATCAAGCTGTTCAAGCTGCTCGACCGCCACCCCGAGCTGTTCGAGGAAGTCAGGACCGCCTGATACGAAAAAGCCCCCTGGCCTTGCGGCCAGGGGGCTTTTCATTGCTGCGAGGGCAGGCCTTACATGTTCGGGTAGGTCGGCCCGCCAGCGCCTTCAGGGGTGACCCAGGTGATGTTCTGGGCCGGGTCCTTGATGTCGCAGGTCTTGCAGTGCACGCAGTTCTGCGCGTTGATCTGGAAGCGCTTGCTGCCGTCTTCCTGGGTAATCACCTCATACACGCCGGCCGGGCAGTAACGCTGCGCCGGTTCGTCGTACAGCGGCAGGTTGCTGGCGATCGGGATGTTCGGGTCGGCCAGCTTCAGGTGGCAGGGTTGTTCCTCTTCATGGTTGGTGCTGGAGAGGAATACCGAGCTGAGCTTGTCGAAGCTGAGCTTGCCGTCCGGTTTCGGGTAGTCGATCTTCTGCGAGTCGGCGGCGAGCTTGAGGCAGGCGTAGTCCGGCTTGGTGTCGTGCAGGGTGAACGGCAGCTTGCCGCCGAACCAGTTCTGGTCCACATAGTTGAACGCGCCACCGAGCAGCGGGCCGAACTTGTGCAGCGCCGGGCCGAAGTTGCGGCTGGCGAACAGCTCTTCATGCAGCCAGCTGGCCTTGAACGCGCTGACATAGCCGTTGAGCTGGTCGCCGCCTTCGCTGCCGGCGATCAATGCGTCGGCTACCGCTTCGGCGGCGAGCATGCCGGACTTCATCGCGGTATGGCTGCCCTTGATCTTGGAGAAGTTCAGGGTGCCCAGGTCGCAGCCGATCAGCGCGCCACCGTTGAACACCATCTTCGGCAGCGAGTTCAGGCCGCCTTTGCAGATGGCGCGGGCGCCGTAGCTGATGCGCTTGCCGCCTTCGAGGTACTGGCTGATCACCGGGTGGTGCTTCAGGCGCTGGAACTCGTCGAAGGGCGAGAGGTACGGGTTGGCATACGACAGGTCGACGATCAGGCCGACTACCACCTGGTTGTTTTCCAGGTGATAGAGGAACGAGCCGCCGGTGTTCTCGGCGCTCATCACGTCCAGTGGCCAGCCAGCGGTGTGTACCACCAGGCCTTGCTCGTGCTTGGCCGGATCGACTTCCCAGATTTCCTTCAGGCCGATGCCGTAGTGCTGCACGTCGCATTCGTTGTCCAGGTCGAAGCGCTTGATCAGTTGCTTGCCGATGTGACCACGGCAGCCTTCGGCGAACAGGGTGTACTTGGCACGCAGTTCCATGCCTGGGGTGTAGAGGCCTTCCTTCGGGTTGCCTTCGCGGTCGACACCGAGGTCACCGGTGATGATGCCGCGGACCACGCCGTTCTCGTCGAACAGTGCTTCCTGGGCGGCGAAGCCTGGATAGATCTCGACGCCCAGGTTCTCGGCCTGCTGGGCCAGCCAGCGGCACAGGTTGCCCAGGGAGATGATGTAGTTGCCCTGGTTGTGCATGGTCTTGGGCACGAACAGGTCGGGGACCTTGGTCGAGCTGTCGGCACTTTTCAGCACATAGATGTCGTCGCGCTTCACTTCGGTGTTCAGCGGCGCGCCGAGTTCTTTCCAGTCGGGGAACAGTTCGTTCAGGGCGCGCGGCTCGAATACCGCGCCGGAGAGGATGTGGGCGCCGACTTCGGAGCCTTTCTCGACCACGCAGACGCTGATCTCGCTACCGGCTTCGGCGGCCTTCTGCTTCAGGCGGCAGGCGGCGGACAGGCCCGCCGGGCCGGCGCCGACGATGACCACGTCGAATTCCATGTATTCGCGTTCCACTGGTTCTCTCCTACTCATCAAGGCTCGTGCTGTTGCTTGGTCTTATTGGGTGCTGGGGCGGTCATGGGTAGCGGCTGATGCTGTAGCTGCTGGAATGACGGACTACACCGTTTTGTCTTGGCCGCGCATTATATCTACACCACTTGGCGGGTCCAATACAAACGTTTGTTTGAATTTGCCGGAGCCCAGTAAAATCACTGGTACGCGGCTGAAGGCTGGCCAATTTGGCGTATTGACCGGATGGGGTGTTACGGTCAAGATACGAGCGCTTTTACGCTCGCCGTAGGCTGACCGACGGGCGCAGGTGCACCCCTAAAGACCAGGCGTGGAGCAGGGTTTACGGGCCGAATCAGGTTTTGTAGTGGAGTCTACACGCCACGACAGAAAATGACCCGCGGGTTTTACCCCGAAGGGTCGAAACAGGACTGATCGGTCATCTGAATTCTGCCGGCTCCAGAACGTTTTTAGAGGTGCCCTTGTACCCACGCGCATTCGCCGGGCAGCCCCCAGGCGACATTCTTTTCACCGGAGAGTAACGAGGAATCCATGAAGGTTCTTGTAGCTGTCAAACGAGTGGTCGACTACAACGTCAAGGTTCGCGTCAAGGCGGACAACTCCGGCGTCGACCTTGCAAACGTCAAGATGTCCATGAACCCCTTCTGCGAAATCGCCGTGGAAGAAGCCGTCCGCCTGAAGGAAAAGGGCGTGGCGAGCGAGATCGTCGTCGTCTCCGTCGGCCCGAGCACGGCCCAGGAGCAACTGCGTACCGCCCTGGCCCTGGGTGCCGACCGCGCCATCCTGGTCGAAGTCGCCGATGAGCTGAACTCCCTGGCCGTGGCCAAGGCGCTCAAGGCCGTTGTCGATAAAGAGCAGCCACAGCTGGTCATCCTCGGCAAGCAGGCGATCGACAGCGACAACAACCAGACCGGCCAGATGCTGGCTGCGCTGACCGGCTACGCCCAAGGCACTTTCGCCTCCAAGGTGGAGCTGGCCGGCGACAAGGTCAACGTCACCCGTGAAATCGATGGCGGTCTGCAGACCGTTGCGCTGAACCTGCCAGCGATCGTCACCACCGATCTGCGCCTGAACGAGCCGCGCTACGCGTCGCTGCCGAACATCATGAAGGCCAAGAAGAAGCCGCTGGAGACCGTTACTCCAGACGCGCTGGGCGTGTCCATCGCCTCCACCACCAAAACCCTGAAAGTCGAAGCGCCTGCTGCCCGCAGCGCTGGCATCAAGGTCAAGTCGGTGGCCGAACTGGTCGAGAAGCTGAAGAACGAAGCGAAGGTAATCTAAATGACTATCCTGGTTGTCGCTGAACACGAAAACGGTGCCGTAGCCCCGGCCACCCTGAACACTGTTGCCGCTGCTGCCAAGATCGGTGGTGATATCCACGTGCTGGTCGCTGGCGCAAACGTCGGTGGCGTTGCCGAAGCTGCCGCCAAGATCGCCGGTGTTGCCAAGGTGCTGGTTGCCGACAATGCCGCCTACGCCCACGCCCTGCCGGAAAACGTCGCGCCGCTGATCGTCGATCTGGCGAGCGGTTACAGCCACGTGCTGGCCCCGGCCACCACCAACGGCAAGAACATCCTGCCGCGGGTTGCCGCACTGCTGGACGTCGATCAGATTTCCGAGATCATCTCGGTTGAATCCGCCGACACCTTCAAGCGCCCGATCTACGCCGGTAACGCCATTGCCACCGTGCAATCGAGCGCTGCGGTCAAGGTCATCACCGTGCGTACCACCGGCTTCGACGCCGTGGCCGCTGAAGGTGGTTCGGCCGCTGTCGAAGCTGTTGCTGCCGCGCACGACGCCGGCAAATCGGCCTTCGTCGGCGAAGAGCTGGCCAAGTCCGATCGCCCAGAGCTGACCGCTGCCAAGATCGTCGTTTCCGGCGGCCGCGGCATGGGCAACGGTGACAACTTCAAGCACCTGTACAGCCTGGCCGACAAGCTCGGCGCTGCCGTCGGCGCCTCGCGTGCGGCGGTTGACGCAGGCTTCGTGCCCAACGACATGCAGGTCGGCCAGACCGGCAAGATCGTCGCGCCACAGCTGTACATCGCCGTCGGTATCTCCGGCGCGATCCAGCACCTGGCCGGCATGAAGGACTCGAAAGTGATCGTTGCGATCAACAAGGACGAAGAGGCGCCGATCTTCCAGGTCGCCGACTACGGCCTGGTCGCCGACCTGTTCGAAGCGGTTCCGGAGCTGGAAAAGCTGGTCTGATCCGCCTGCTTCACCTATAAAGAAGCCCGGCCCCCCTTGGGGGTCGGGCTTTTTTTTTGATTTTCAAGGCTGTAGGAGAGTTGGCATGGCGTTTCGCGCAAGCAAAGGGATCTTGGCCGGTGTGCTGGCGCTGTTGTCGGCACCGCTGCTGGCCGCCGGCAAGTGTGAGCGCCTGGTGGTCACCGGTAGCCCGGATGCGCCGCCTTACTCCTGGCAGGACCCAAGCGACCCCAAGCACCTGATCGGCGCCAATGTCGACCTGTTGCGCCAAGTGGCGGGAGAGTTGGGGGTCAAGGTCGAAGTGCTGTACGCCGGTAAGCGCGAACAGGCGCTTGAAGAAGTGCGCAGCGGGCGCATGGACCTGCTGCTCGACACGCCCATGCAGGTTACCCAGCTCACTGTGCTGGATTACATTCATCCCCCTTTGCAGCTCAACGAATACCTGGTGTGGACCCGGCACGACGCGGTGTTGGAGTTCAACGGCCCGGCAGACCTTGCCCGTTACCAGGGCAGCGTGTCGGAGAAGGCGCGCCTGACCCCGGCTTTCGAAGCCTTTACCAAGGCCCAGCTCAAGCTGGTGCCCGCGCAGAACCTCACCCAGGCGTTCCAGAGGCTGGTGCTCGGCCAGGTCGACTATGTGCTTGCAGGGCGCTACGCCGGCATGGCAATGGCCCAGAGCCTGGGGGTGGGCAACGACCTTATCGCCCGCGGCCTGCCAGTAGACCGCCCAGGCCTGTACCTGGCGGTGTCGCACAACTCGGCGTGCAACGACAGCTGGTTGCGCGGACAACTGGCGAAAAAGCTGACAGAATTGCCGATCTCCGGGGCGAGTGAGGCGGTATTGCAGCGCAATGTCGAGCGCTGGAAAGCGCAGATGCAGGCGCCGCTGGACGCCCCTAAACAGTAGGAAGAGTGTGTGAGAAGCCAACCCCTGATTCTTGCCTTGGCCGTGTTTGGCCTGGCCGGGTGTGCCAGTGATCCGGTGCCCCATGAACAACTGCGCCTCACCGAACAGGCGCTGCAGCAGGCCAAGGCGGTCGGCGCCACCGAGCAGGTGCCGGAGTTCAAGCTGGCCGAAGACAAGCTGGCCCGTGCCAAGGCCAACATGGCCAGCGAAAGCTACCGTGATGCACGCATGCGTGCCGAGCAGGCCGAGCTTGATGCGCGCCTGGCCGAGGCCCTGGTGCTGACGCAAAAGAGCGAAGAGCAGCTGCAGCTGTTGCAGACGCGGGTCAAGCGCCTGCGCAAGCAACTGGAGGTGCAGCCATGAGCCGCCTCAAGCCAATGGCTGCGCTGGCCTTGCTGGCGCTGGTCGGATTGCAGGGCTGTGCCAGCCAGCGCAGCGAATCGGCACTGGATGATGCCACCGTTGCGTTCCAGAAGGTCAAGGATGACTCTGCCGTGCTGCGCAGTGCGCCGCGTGACGTGATTCGTGCCGGTGAGTCGCTGGGCCGGGCAGAGCGCCTGGCCGGCTATATCGGTACTGGCAGCGACGTGCGTCATTACGCCTATCTGAGTCAGCGTTACAGTGAAATCGCTGCCGAGCACGCCAAGCTGGCGGTGAATCAGGAGCGCTTGACCAAGCTCGACCTCGAACGCCAGCGTCTGCAGTTGGCCTTGCGTGAGGCCAAGCTGGCCAGCGTTCAGCAGCAGGGCAAGTTCGTCGAGGCGCAGATTGCCGCTTTGGCCTCTGAGCAGACCGACCGGGGCCTGGTGATGACCTTAGGCGATGTGCTGTTCGACACCGGCCAGGCGGAGCTCAAGAGCTCGGCCAGCCGCACCGTGCTCAAGCTGGTGCAGTTCCTCCAGCTCAACCCGCGCCGTGTGGTGCGGATCGAGGGCTATACAGACAGTACCGGCACGCCCGAGGACAACCTCAAGCTGTCGCGCGATCGTGCTCAGTCGGTGGCTGACATGCTGGTTGACCTGGGTATCGACGAGAAGCGCATCGAAGTCGAGGGCTATGGCGACCAGTATCCGGTCGAGGCTAACGCCTCGGAGCGGGGCAGGGCGCAGAATCGCCGGGTCGAGATCGTTTTCTCCGATGACAAGGGCAAGCTCGCGCCAGCGCGCTGAGCCAGCTCCCGCAGGGTCGCGATGCGGCCCTGTGTTCCCTGCGTTCGTCGACGCACGGCCGTTGTTGTTCATCTTGTAGCTGTCACGCAACTGTATTGTTGACTATCCTGCGATCTGTCCCAGTACACTTTGCAACTGTTACGGTATTCTGGCTCAGCTGTGAGTCGCACAAGAACAACGATCCCGTCCGCGCTTCGAGAACACGCCATGACCAACCTGCTGTTGTACCAGCGCATCGCCCAGCAACTGGCCGATGACATCCGCCGTGGTGTCTATCAGCCTGGTGAGCGGGTGCCCTCGGTGCGCAAAATGAGTGCCCAGCTCAACGTCAGTCATGCCACCGTACTGCAGGCCTATGCCAATCTCGAGGACCAGGGCCTCATTCGTGCGCGGCCACAGTCGGGCTACTACGTACACCAGACGCCGGCCCTTACTGCGCAAACGCCAGATATCGCTCGGGTCGAACGCCCCGGCCTGGTTACCCGCGCCAGTATCATTCAGCAGGTGTTGACCGAAGCGCGGCGCGACGGCGTATTTCCCTTCGGTGCAGCGGTGCCTCATGTCGATTACCTGCCGGTGCGTGCCCTGCACCAGCAAATCGCCAAGGTGACCCGCTTCCACAGCCCGCGTGCCTTCAGTTACATGTTCAGCCCTGGCTTCGAGCCGCTGCGCAGGCAGATTGCCATTCGCATGCGCGATGCCGGTGTGTTGGTCGACCCGCGCGAAGTGGTGGTGACCCATGGTTGTGTCGATGCGCTGCAGATGTCGTTGCGGGTGCTGACGCGCCCGGGTGACCTGATCGCCGCCGAGTCGCCAACCTACTACGGTTTGCTGCAGCTGGCCGATCTGCTGGGGTTGAAGGTGATCGAGATTCCCAGCGACCCCTCCACCGGCATCAGCCTCGAAGCGCTGCAGCTGGCCGCCAATCAATGGGGGATCAAGGCGTTGGTGCTGACCGCGCGCTTGAGCAACCCGCTGGGTGGCACCATCCCCGAAGAGCGGCAAAAACAACTGCTGCGCCTGGCCTCGGACTTCGATATTCAGATCGTCGAGGATGATATCTATGGCGAACTGATGTTTGAGCAGGGGCGCACCAAGGCACTCAAGGCCTTCGACCGCCTAGATCGGGTGATCTACTGCTCGAGCTTCTCCAAGACGCTGTCGCCGGGGGTTCGGGTCGGCTGGATGGTCGCCGGCCGTTATCAGGACGAGATCCAGCGCTTGCAGACCTTCACCACGCACTCGGCCTGCAGCGTGACGCAGATGGGGGTGGCGGCGTACCTGGAAAACGGCGGCTACGACCGCCACCTGCGCTATATCCGTCAGGAGTATCGCAAGAACCTCAGTGCCTACCAGTTGGCGGTGCAGCAGCATTTCCCGGAGGGTACGCAGATGACCCGGCCGACAGGCGGTTTTATCCTGTGGGTCAGCCTGCCTGGACGGGTCAACACTCAAGAGTTGCACGTGCGTGCGCTGGAGCAGGGCATCAGCATCGCGCCGGGGCTGATCTTCAGCAATACCGAGCAATTCAACCACTGCATCCGTCTCAACTGCGGTATTCCATGGAACAAGGAAGCCGAACGGGCGGTAATGACCCTGGGCTTGCTGGCCCAGCAACTGTGCCGGGAGTCGGCTGGCTTGCTTATGTAGGCTTGTCAGAAGGGCAGGGAACAGGGAGCATACGCGTTTTCCCAGCCTGCTCCCGGTATTCATGAAAGCGCTTCGCCCTCTGGCACTGATTCTGTCCTTATCGCTACCTTGGTTTTCGGGGGGCTTGGTGCACGCCGCGCAACCGCCGGCCAAGGAGCAGGCGCAGCAGGGCAAGGCTGCCAAGCCTGTGAGCAAGGTGGCGGCGAAACCTGTGTCCAAAGTGCCCGCAAAGCCGGCGGTCAAGCCCAAGCCCAAACAGAAGCCTGTCACTCGCAGCAAGGGCGTGAGCAAGGTGGCCAGTCAGCCTGTACCTGCCGCGAAGCTCGACCTCAGTCTGCCCACCGACATGGTCAAGCACCTCAAGCCGGACGTTGGCAATACGCCGTCGCCCCGTAAGCCATTGCTGCCTTCCATGTTCAGCGAAAAGCCGGTCACTGATGACAGCCCGTTCCAGCTCAATGGTCGGCTGATCAACAATGAAATGCAGCTGCAGCTGCGCAACGACAGCCGTCGCGATGTAGAGGGCGCGGCCATCGAATTCGAATTCCGCAACTGACTGTCGGGTCACTGGCGATTTCATCTGTCCGGCAATTTCAAACGTATGTTTGAGCGGTTAGTATCCAGGGACGTTCGTCCCGCTTTGCTCCTGGGAGTCCTGTTGTCATGAAATGCCGTGAGGGCTGTGGTGCCTGCTGCATCGCCCCGTCCATCAGCTCAGCCATTCCGGGCATGCCGCAAGGCAAGCCGGCCGGCGAGCGCTGCCTGCACCTGTCCATCGACAACCTCTGTGCCCTGTTCGGCAAGCCCGAACGGCCGAAGGTGTGTGGTGGCTTCAAGGCAGAGGTGGATGTCTGCGGCAATGATCGTGACGAGGCCATTCGCATCATTGGTTGGCTGGAGCAAATGACGGCGGCGTGACTGTGCGGATCTTCTACAACAAGGAACAAGATAATGAGATCGTTCAAGCGTGTTGCTGTGTTGTGTGGCCTGAGTGTGCTGTTGGCGCCGGCAGCCTGGGCTGAAAGCTGGCAGGTGGCCAAGGACGAGGACGGCATCAAGGTGTCGCTCAGCGAAGTGCCGGGCTCGAAGTACAAGGCTTACCGTGGTGTAACGCTGATCAAGGCGCCGCTGGCCAAGGTCAGGGCGTTGCAGGAGGACGTAGCCGGGGCCTGTGCCTGGGTGCATGAATGCAAGTCGCAGAAACTGCTGAAGCATGAAGGTGATCAGAGCTGGACCTACACCCAGTTCAATACACCCTGGCCGGTGACTCCGCGTGACTCGGTATTGCATATCACCACAGTCCAGGGCAGCGATGGCAGCTTGACCCGCACGCTCGAGGAGCAGCCCAAGTACCTGCCGGAAGAAAGCGGCTACGTGCGTGTTGCCCAGGTGCAGGGTTTCTGGAAGTTGGTACCCCAGGGTGACAGTACCGAAGTGACCTATCAGGTACACACCGAGCCGGGAGGCAGCGTGCCGTCGTGGCTGGCCAACAAGTTCGTGGTGGATGCGCCGTTCAATACCCTCAAAGGGCTGCGCGAAAAAGCTGAAAGGCCCTGAGCAGCTTTCAGCGCTCAACTGTTTAGCGCTGGATCGCAACGAAAAAGGCCGCCCCGAGGGGCGGCCTTTTTTGCGTTCGGCTCAGAAGGCTTACTTGCGGTCCTTCAGCTCGACGATGTCGCGCTTTTCGTAGCCGGTGTACAGCTGGCGCGGGCGGCCGATCTTGTACGGGCTGGAGAGCATTTCCTTCCAGTGCGAGATCCAGCCCACGGTACGTGCCAGGGCGAAGATCACGGTGAACATGCTGGTCGGGATGCCGATGGCCTTGAGGATGATGCCCGAGTAGAAGTCCACGTTCGGGTACAGCGAGCGCTCGACGAAGTACGGATCGGTCAATGCGATCTCTTCCAGGCGCATGGCCAGTTCGAGTTGCGGATCGTTCTTGATGCCGAGTTCGCTGAGAACTTCGTCGCAGGTCTTCTTCATCACGGTGGCGCGCGGGTCGCGGTTCTTGTACACGCGGTGACCGAAGCCCATGAGCTTGAACGGATCGTTCTTGTCCTTGGCCTTGGCGATGTACTTGTCGATGTTCGAGACATCGCCAATTTCATCGAGCATGGTCAGTACGGCTTCGTTCGCACCGCCGTGGGCCGGGCCCCACAGTGCGGCGATACCGGCAGCGATACAGGCGAACGGGTTGGCACCCGAAGAACCTGCCAGGCGCACGGTGGAGGTGGAGGCATTCTGCTCGTGGTCGGCGTGGAGGATGAAGATCCGGTCCATGGCCTTGGCCAGCGTCGGGCTGATCGGTTTGATCTCGCACGGCGTGTTGAACATCATGTGCAGGAAGTTTTCCGCGTACGACAGGTCGTTGCGCGGGTACATCATGGGCTGGCCCATGGAGTACTTGTAAACCATCGCGGCCAGGGTCGGCATCTTGGCGACCAGGCGCACCGCGGAGATTTCGCGGTGTTGCGGGTTATTGATATCCAGCGAGTCGTGATAGAACGCCGACAGGGCGCCGACCACGCCGCACATCACCGCCATCGGGTGGGCGTCGCGACGGAAACCGTTGAAGAACGACTTCAGCTGTTCGTGAACCATGGTGTGGTTCTTGACGGTGCTGACGAACTGGGCCTTCTGCTCGGCATTCGGCAGTTCGCCGTTGAGCAGCAGGTAGCAGGTTTCGAGGTAGTCCGACTGTTCGGCCAGTTGCTCGATCGGGTAGCCGCGGTGCAGCAGCACGCCCTTGTCACCATCAATGTAGGTGATCTTCGACTCGCACGAAGCGGTCGCCATGAAGCCGGGGTCGAAGGTGAAGTGGCCGGATGCCCCCAACCCGCGGACGTCGATAACATCAGGACCAACGGTGCCGGTTAAAATGGGCAGCTCGACGGGGGCATTGCCCTCGATGACCAACTGCGCTTTTTTGTCAGCCATGTGGCCTCCTATTAATGCTTGAAATCATCAGACAGACCCCCCACGCAGGGCCCGCACCACTATAGAGGGATAAATTCGAATGTCAATTTGCCTAAAGGCTGGTTGAAACGCCCTCTGAGGCCTGATTTTTCACGAAATTCTCGCCCGTTTACGCCTTTTGTTCACTAAAGGCAATGCGCTATTCGGGCGAGTCCCTTGCGTTGTCATAAGCAGCCTAACTGTCTATACTCGGCAGCCGACTCCCAGAGGCTTTCAAGCCTGCCCTGCTGGGTGTCGTGCTCTCCTGGGTGGTGGGTACCTGACCAGTACACTTACCAACAACTTTGCCCTGTTCGCTAGGGGCTCTTCAGTGTGAAAAAAGCCGTGAAAAGCCAACGACCTGTAAACCTAGACCTAAGGACCATCAAACTCCCGATCACCGCATACACGTCCATTCTTCACCGTATTTCCGGCGTCATCCTGTTCCTCGGCATTGCCATCATGCTGTACGCATTGGGCAATTCGCTGGGTTCCGAGGAAGGCTTTGCCGAGGTGAAGGCGTGTCTGACCAGTCCGCTGGCCAAACTGGTGACCTGGGGCCTGCTGTCCGGCCTGCTGTACCACCTCGTCGCAGGTGTGCGCCACCTGATCATGGACATGGGTGTCGGTGAGACGCTGGAAGGCGGCAAGCTGGGCTCGAAAATCGTGATCGTCATCTCCGTGGTGCTGATCGTTCTGGCAGGAGTTTGGGTATGGTAACTAACGTCACGAACCTCTCGCGTTCGGGCCTCTACGACTGGATGGCGCAGCGCGTCTCGGCGGTCGTTCTCGCGGCTTATTTCATCTTCCTGATCGGCTACCTCGCCGTTCACCCAGGGATCGACTATGCCCAGTGGCACGGTCTGTTCACCAACAACGCGATGCGCATCTTCAGTCTGCTGGCACTCGTCGCTCTGGGCGCTCACGCCTGGGTCGGCATGTGGACCATTGCCACCGACTACCTGACGCCGATGGCGTTCGGCAAGTCGGCGACTGCGATCCGTTTCCTGTTCCAGGCTGTATGCGGCGTTGCGATGTTCGCGTACTTCGTCTGGGGTGTGC
Source organism: Pseudomonas sp. TWI923 (assembly GCF_039673365.1). NCBI lineage: Bacteria > Pseudomonadati > Pseudomonadota > Gammaproteobacteria > Pseudomonadales > Pseudomonadaceae > Pseudomonas > Pseudomonas sp. TWI923. Next base: position 222,316 of record NZ_JBDJLM010000001.1, read on the forward strand.
AGATTCTCTGGGGTATCTGATTCATGGCTAACATTCCAACCATTTCGTTCGACGCCATCATCATCGGTGGCGGCGGCGCAGGCATGCGCGCAGCGCTGCAACTGGCTCAAGGCGGCCACAAGACTGCCGTAGTCACCAAGGTGTTCCCGACCCGTTCGCACACCGTTTCCGCCCAGGGCGGCATCACCTGCGCCATCGCTTCGGCCGACCCGAACGACGACTGGCGCTGGCACATGTACGACACCGTCAAGGGCTCCGACTACATCGGTGACCAGGACGCGATCGAATACATGTGTCAGGAAGGCCCGGCTGCGGTCTTCGAGCTCGACCACATGGGTCTGCCGTTCTCGCGTACCGAAACCGGCCGCATCTACCAGCGTCCGTTCGGTGGCCAGTCCAAGGACTTCGGTAAAGGTGGCCAGGCCGCCCGTACCTGCGCAGCTTCCGACCGTACCGGTCACGCGCTGCTGCACACCCTGTACCAGGGCAACCTGAAAGCAGGCACCACCTTCCTTAATGAGTACTACGCCGTAGACCTGGTGAAGAACCAGGACGGCGCCTTCGTCGGTGTGATCGCGATCTGCATCGAAACCGGCGAAACCATGTACATCAAGTCCAAGGCCACCGTACTGGCCACGGGCGGTGCGGGCCGTATCTACGCCTCCACCACCAACGCCCTGATCAACACCGGTGACGGTATCGGCATGGCCCTGCGTGCCGGTGTGCCGGTGCAGGACATCGAGATGTGGCAGTTCCACCCGACCGGTATCGCCGGCGCCGGTGTACTGGTTACCGAAGGCTGCCGTGGTGAAGGTGGCTACCTGATCAACGCCCACGGCGAGCGCTTCATGGAGCGTTACGCGCCGAACGCGAAGGACCTGGCTGGCCGCGACGTGGTTGCCCGTTCCATGGTCAAAGAGATCATCGCCGGCAACGGCGTGGGCCCGAACAAGGACCACGTACTGCTGAAACTGGACCACCTGGGCGAGGAAGTGCTGCACAGCCGCCTGCCAGGTATCTGCGAACTGTCCAAGACCTTCGCCCACGTCGACCCTGTGGTCGCGCCGGTGCCGGTCATCCCGACCTGCCACTACATGATGGGTGGCGTTGCCACCAACATTCATGGCCAGGCCATCACCATGGACGCCGAAGGCAAGGACCACATCATTCCGGGCCTGTTCGCCGTAGGCGAAGTGGCGTGCGTATCGGTTCACGGTGCCAACCGCCTGGGCGGCAACTCGCTGCTCGACCTGGTGGTGTTCGGCCGTGCTGCCGGCCTGCACCTGGAAAAAGCCCTGAGCGATGGCGTCGAGTACCGCGATGCCAGCGACACTGACGTCGACGTTGCCCTGAACCGTCTGAGCAAGCTCAACGAGCGCACTACCGGTGAAGACGTTGCCAGCCTGAAGCGCGAGCTGCAGAGCTGCATGCAGAACTACTTCGGTGTATTCCGTACCGGCGAATACATGCAGAAGGGTATCGAGCAGTTGGCCGGTCTGCGTGACCGCATCGCCAACGTCAAGATCAACGACAAGTCCCAGGCCTTCAACACCGCGCGTATCGAAGCGCTGGAGCTGCAGAACCTGCTGGAAGTTGCCGAAGCTACCGCCATTGCGGCCGAAGCCCGTAAAGAGTCTCGCGGCGCGCACGCCCGTGAAGACTTCGAAGACCGTGACGACGAGAACTGGCTGTGCCACACCCTGTACTACCCGGGTGAGAAGCGCGTTGCCAAGCGTGGCGTCAACTTTGCGCCGAAGACCGTTCCGGCCTTCGAGCCAAAAATCCGGACTTACTAAGGGTGGCTGCTATGTTGAAAGTCGAAGTTTACCGCTACAACCCCGACACCGACTCGGCGCCCAAGATGGAGTCGTTCGACGTCGATACCGGCGGCAAGGACCTGATGGTTCTGGACGTGCTGGCACTGATCAAGGAAAAGGACGAGGGCTTCTCGTACCGTCGCTCCTGCCGTGAAGGCGTGTGCGGTTCCGATGGCATGAACATGAACGGCAAGAACGGCCTGGCCTGCATCACCCCGCTGTCGGGCGTGGTCAAGGGCAACAAGCTGGTGCTGCGTCCGCTGCCAGGCCTGCCGGTCATTCGTGACCTGGTGGTCGATATGAGCATCTTCTACAAGCAGTACGAGAAGGTGAAGCCATTCCTGCAGAACGACACCCCGGCTCCGGCCATCGAGCGTCTGCAGTCGCCGGAAGAGCGTGACAAGCTGGACGGTCTGTACGAGTGCATTCTGTGCGCCTGCTGCTCGACCTCCTGCCCATCGTTCTGGTGGAACCCGGACAAGTTCCTGGGCCCCGCCGCACTGCTGCAGGCCTACCGTTTCCTGGCCGACAGCCGCGACACCAAGACTCAGGAGCGCCTGGCGTCCCTGGATGACCCGTTCAGCGTATTCCGCTGCCGCGGGATCATGAACTGCGTGAACGTTTGCCCCAAGGGTCTGAACCCGACCAAGGCAATCGGCCACGTACGTAACATGCTGCTGCAAAGCGGCACCTGATTCAAAGCGTTGTACCTGCAGTAAGCCGAGGTGCGGGTGGTGAGCCCGCACTGAGGTAAAACTCGGGCAAGGGCCCACAAAGCCCGCGCCCATTACCTATGAAGATATGAGACCAGCAGGGGCTTTCCGGGCTGGTACCCGGAAAATCAGCAAGATCCAAGTGGCGTGGTTCAGTCGCTGTGTTCGGACTTTTCCAGGTTTGCTGTGGCTCTCGCCGATCAGTCCCCTAACCGAGGGTGACCAAGCATGCAAGAAAGCGTGATGCAGCGCATGTGGGATAGCGCCCACCTTTCAGGTGGTAACGCTGCATATGTGGAAGAGCTTTATGAGCTCTACCTGCACGACCCTAACGCTGTGCCAGAAGAGTGGCGCACTTACTTCCAGAAGTTGCCCGCCGACGGCAGCACCGCTACCGATGTATCGCACTCGACAATCCGCGACCATTTCGTACTGCTGGCAAAGAACCAGCGCCGCGCCCAACCGGTTTCCGCCGGGAGCGTGAGCAGTGAACACGAGAAGAAGCAGGTTGAAGTGCTGCGACTGATCCAGGCCTATCGTATGCGCGGCCATCAGGCTGCCAAGCTCGACCCGTTGGGGTTGTGGCAGCGTCCTGCGCCCGTAGACCTGTCGATCAATCACTACGGCTTGACCAATGCCGATCTTGATACGACCTTCCGTGCCGGCGACCTGTTCTTCGGCAAAGAGGAAGCGAGCCTACGCGAAATCTTCGAAGCGCTGCAGAAGACATATTGTCGCACCATTGGCGCCGAGTTCACCCACATCGTCGATTCCGAGCAGCGCAGCTGGTTCCAGCAGCGTCTGGAAAGCGTGCGTGGCCGTCCTGAATTCTCCGCCGACGTGCAGGCACACCTGCTCGAGCGCGTCACGGCCGGTGAGGGCCTGGAGAAGTACCTGGGCACCAAGTACCCAGGCACCAAGCGCTTCGGTCTGGAAGGCGGCGAAAGCCTGATCCCGATGCTCGACGAGATGATCCAGCGTTCCGGCTCGTACGGCACCAAGGAAGTCGTGATCGGCATGGCCCACCGTGGCCGCCTGAACGTGCTCGTCAACACCTTCGGCAAGAACCCGCGCGAGCTGTTCGACGAGTTTGAAGGCAAGAAGATGAACGAGCTGGGCTCCGGTGACGTGAAGTATCACCAGGGCTTCTCCTCCAACGTGATGACCCCGGGTGGCGAAGTCCACCTGGCCATGGCGTTCAACCCTTCCCACCTGGAAATCGTCTCGCCAGTGGTGGAAGGTTCTGTGCGTGCCCGTCAGGACCGTCGCAACGACACGGTCGGTGACAAGGTACTGCCGATCTCGATCCACGGTGACGCCGCATTCGCCGGCCAAGGCGTGGTGCTGGAAACCTTCCAGATGTCGCAGACCCGCGGTTTCAAGACCGGCGGTACCGTGCACATCGTGATCAACAACCAGGTTGGTTTCACCATCAGCAACCCGCTGGACTCGCGTTCCACCGAGTACTGCACCGACGTCGCCAAGATGATCCAGGCGCCGATCCTGCACGTGAACGGTGATGACCCGGAAGCCGTGCTGTTCGTGACCCAGCTGGCCATCGACTACCGCATGCAGTTCAAGCGTGACGTGGTCATCGACCTGGTCTGCTACCGTCGTCGCGGCCACAACGAGGCTGACGAGCCGAACGGCACCCAGCCGCTGATGTACCAGCAGATCACCAAGCAGCGCACCACCCGCGAGCTGTATGCCGATCAGTTGATCAGCGCCGGCCGTATCGACGCCGAGCGTGCTCAGGCCAAGATCGACGAATACCGCAACGCCCTGGACAACGGCCTGCACGTGGTGAAAAGCCTGGTCAAGGAGCCGAACCGCGAGCTGTTCGTCGACTGGCGTCCTTACCTGGGCCACGCCTGGACCGCGCGTCACGACACCCGTTTCGACCTCAAGACCCTGCAGGACCTGTCGGCCAAGCTGCTCGAGCTGCCGGAAGGTTTCGTTGTTCAGCGTCAGGTGTCGAAGATCTACGAAGACCGTCAGAAGATGCAGGCCGGTGGCTTGCCGATCAACTGGGGTTATGCAGAGACCATGGCCTACGCCACCCTGCAGTTCGAAGGTCACCCGATCCGCATGACCGGCCAGGACATCGGCCGTGGCACCTTCTCGCACCGTCACGCGGTGCTGCACAACCAGAAGGACGCCAGCACCTACGTACCGCTGCAGAACCTGTTCCCGGGCCAGCCGAAGTTCGAGCTGTACGACTCCTTCCTGTCGGAAGAAGCGGTACTGGCCTTCGAATACGGCTACTCGACCACCACGCCGAACGCGCTGGTGATCTGGGAAGCCCAGTTCGGCGACTTCGCCAACGGTGCGCAAGTGGTGATCGACCAGTTCATCACCAGCGGCGAGCACAAGTGGGGCCGCCTGTGCGGTCTGACCATGCTGCTGCCGCACGGTTATGAAGGGCAGGGCCCGGAGCACTCCTCCGCGCGTCTGGAGCGTTACCTGCAGCTGTGCGCCGAGCACAACATCCAGGTCTGCGTACCGACCACCCCGGCACAGATCTATCACCTGCTGCGTCGCCAGGTCATCCGTCCGCTGCGCAAGCCGCTGATCGTCCTGACGCCGAAGTCGCTGCTGCGCCACAAGCTGGCCATCTCGACCTTGGAAGACCTGGCAGAAGGCTCGTTCCAGACCGTGATCCCGGAAATCGACACCCTCGATCCGGCCAAGGTCGAACGCCTGATCCTGTGCAGCGGCAAGGTCTACTACGACCTGCTGGAAAAACGCCGTGCCGAAGGCCGCGAAGACATCGCCATCGTGCGTATCGAGCAGCTGTATCCGTTCCCTGAGGACGACCTGATCGAAATCCTCGCGCCTTACACCAACCTCAAGCATGCAGTGTGGTGTCAGGAAGAGCCGATGAACCAGGGCGCCTGGTACAGCAGCCAGCACCACATGCGCCGTATCCTGGGTCGCCACAACAAGGCACTGGTCCTGGAATACGCCGGCCGCGACGCTTCTGCCGCGCCAGCCTGTGGTTACGCTTCGAAGCACGCCGAACAGCAGGAAAAACTGCTGCAAGACGCCTTCACTGTCTAACGCCTTCGCGCACCTGAAACCGAATTTAAGGAAACACAGATAATGGCTATCGAGATCAAAGCCCCAACCTTCCCGGAATCGGTTGCCGATGGCACCGTTGCCACCTGGCACAAACAGCCGGGCGACGCCGTCAAGCGTGACGAGCTGATCGTCGACATCGAGACCGACAAGGTCGTCCTGGAAGTGCTGGCCACCGCCGACGGCGTGCTGGGCGCCATCGTCAAGGGCGAGGGCGACACCGTCCTGTCCGACGAAGTGCTGGGTTCGATCGTTGAAGGCGGCGCTGCTGCCGCTGCGCCTGCCGCCGCCGCTGCCCCGGCCGCTGCCCCGGCTGCCGCTGCCGCCGACGCTGGCGAAGACGACCCGGTCGCCGCTCCAGCCGCGCGCAAGCTGGCTGAAGAGAACGGCATCGACCTGGCTGCCGTTGCCGGCACCGGCAAAGGCGGTCGCATCACCAAGGAAGACGTGGTTGCAGCCGTTGCCAACAAGAAGTCGGCTCCTGCCGCAGCTCCTGCTGCCAAGCCTGCTGCCGCTGCCGCCGCTGTTGTAGTTGCCGCTGGCGACCGCACCGAGAAGCGCGTGCCGATGACCCGCCTGCGCGCCAAGATCGCCGAGCGTCTGGTCGAAGCCCAGTCGAACATGGCCATGCTGACCACCTTCAACGAAGTCGACATGACCGAAGTCATGGCCCTGCGTTCGAAGTACAAGGACCTGTTCGAGAAGACCCACAACGGCGTACGCCTGGGCTTCATGTCGTTCTTCGTCAAGGCCGCTACCGAAGCGCTGAAGCGCTTCCCGGCAGTCAACGCCTCGATCGACGGCAACGACATCGTCTACCACGGTTTTGCTGACGTCGGCGTTGCCGTCTCCAGCGACCGCGGCCTGGTGGTTCCGGTTCTGCGTAACGCCGAGTCGATGAGCCTGGCAGAAATCGAGAACGGCATCGCCACCTTCGGCAAGAAAGCCCGTGACGGCAAACTGTCGATCGAAGAGATGACCGGCGGTACCTTCACCATCACCAACGGTGGTACCTTCGGCTCGATGATGTCGACCCCGATCGTCAACCCGCCACAGGCTGCCATTCTCGGCATGCACAACATCATCCAGCGTCCGATGGCCATCAACGGCCAGGTGGTAATCCGCCCGATGATGTACCTGGCGCTGTCCTACGATCACCGCCTGATCGACGGCAAGGAAGCGGTAACCTTCCTGGTAACCATCAAGAACCTGCTGGAAGATCCGTCTCGCCTGCTGCTGGACATCTAATCGCGCAGCTGCAAGCCGCAAGCCGCACGCTTCAAGTAGAAGCCTGGCGGTCTTGCAGCTTGCAGCTTGCCGCTTGAAGCTAAAAAGGAATCTTTTATGACCCAGAAATTCGACGTAGTGGTGATTGGTGCAGGTCCTGGCGGCTATGTAGCTGCCATCAAGGCTGCCCAACTCGGTCTGAAGACTGCCTGTATCGAAAAGTACACCGACGCCGAGGGCAAGCTGGCCCTGGGCGGCACCTGCCTGAACGTAGGTTGCATTCCTTCCAAGGCGCTGCTGGACAGCTCCTGGAAGTACAAGGAAGCCAAAGAGAGCTTCAACGTCCACGGTATCTCCACTGGCGAAGTGAAGATGGACGTCGCTGCGATGGTTGGCCGCAAGGCCGGTATCGTCAAGAACCTGACCGGCGGTGTTGCCACCCTGTTCAAGGCCAACGGCGTTACTTCGATCCAGGGCCACGGCAAGCTGCTGGCTGGCAAGAAAGTCGAAGTCACCAAGGCTGACGGCACCACCGAAGTCATCGAAGCCGAGAACGTGATCCTGGCTTCCGGCTCGCGTCCGATCGACATTCCGCCGGCTCCGGTCGACCAGAACGTCATCGTCGACTCCACCGGCGCCCTGGAATTCCAGACCGTTCCGAAACGCCTGGGCGTTATCGGTGCTGGCGTGATCGGCCTGGAGCTGGGTTCGGTCTGGGCTCGCCTGGGTGCTGAAGTCACCGTACTGGAAGCCCTGGACACCTTCCTGATGGCTGCCGACACCGCCGTGTCGAAAGAAGCCCAGAAGACCCTGACCAAGCAAGGCCTGGACATCAAGCTGGGCGCTCGCGTGACCGGCTCGAAAGTCAACGGCAACGAAGTCGAAGTGACCTACACCAACGCCGAAGGCGAGCAGAAGATCACCTTCGACAAGCTGATCGTCGCGGTCGGCCGTCGTCCGGTGACCACCGACCTGCTGGCCGCCGACAGCGGCGTGACCATCGACGAGCGTGGCTACATCTTCGTCGACGATCACTGCGCCACCAGCGTACCGGGCGTATTCGCCATCGGTGACGTGGTTCGCGGCATGATGCTGGCCCACAAGGCCTCGGAAGAGGGCATCATGGTCGTCGAGCGCATCAAGGGCCATAAAGCCCAGATGAACTACGACCTGATCCCGTCGGTTATCTACACCCACCCGGAAATCGCGTGGGTCGGCAAGACCGAACAGGCGTTGAAAGCCGAAGGCGTTGAGGTTAACGTGGGCACCTTCCCGTTCGCGGCCAGCGGCCGTGCGATGGCAGCCAACGACACCGGTGGTTTCGTCAAGGTCATCGCCGATGCCAAGACCGACCGCGTACTGGGTGTGCACGTGATCGGCCCGTCCGCTGCCGAGCTGGTTCAGCAGGGCGCGATCGCAATGGAATTCGGCACCAGTGCCGAGGATCTGGGCATGATGGTCTTCAGCCATCCAACCCTGTCCGAAGCGCTGCATGAAGCAGCGCTGGCAGTGAATGGCGGTGCCATTCACGTCGCCAACCGTAAGAAGCGTTAATTATAAGAAACCACGGCGGGCTGCCCGTCGTGGGTCTTGCGTGCAAGACTCACCGCGGAACGTCCGCCGGACCGGATCACACGGGAAAACCCGGGGTCAACGGTCACAGGTGGTGCGGCGCCAGTAATGGCGCAGCGCCGAAGCGCAGTACCTAACGAAGACGGTAAAAAGCATGAATCTTCACGAGTATCAGGGTAAGCAGCTGTTCGCTGAATACGGCCTGCCAGTTTCCAAGGGTTTCGCAGTCGACACCCCTGAAGCTGCAGCAGAAGCCTGCGACAAGATCGGCGGTTCCGAGTGGGTTGTTAAGGCCCAGGTTCACGCGGGTGGTCGCGGTAAAGCGGGCGGCGTCAAGCTGGTTCGCAGCAAGGAAGACGCCAAGGCGTTCGCTGCCCAGTGGCTGGGCAAGCGTCTGGTGACCTACCAGACCGACGCCAACGGTCAGCCAGTGACCAAGATCCTGGTCGAATCCTGCACTGACATCGCCAAAGAGCTGTACCTGGGCGCTGTAGTCGATCGCTCGAGCCGCCGCATCGTGTTCATGGCTTCCACCGAAGGTGGCGTGGACATCGAGAAGGTCGCTCACGAAACTCCTGAGAAGATCATCAAGGCGACTATCGATCCGCTGGTCGGCGCTCAGCCGTTCCAGGGTCGTGAACTGGCCTTCCAGCTGGGTCTGGAAGGCAAGCAAGTTGCACAGTTCGCCAAGATTTTCGTAGGCCTGGCCAAGCTGTTCAAAGAACACGACCTGGCCCTGCTGGAAGTCAACCCGCTGGTCATCAAGGCCGACGGCGACCTGCACTGCCTGGATGCGAAGATCAATATCGACGCAAACGCCATGTACCGTCAGCCTAAGCTGAAAACCTTCCACGACCCGTCCCAGGACGATCCTCGTGAAGCCCACGCAGCCAGCTTCGAGCTGAACTACGTCGCGCTGGAAGGCAACATCGGCTGCATGGTCAACGGTGCCGGCCTGGCCATGGGTACCATGGACATCGTCAACCTGCACGGCGGCAAACCAGCCAACTTCCTCGACGTTGGCGGCGGTGCCACCAAAGAGCGCGTTACCGAAGCGTTCAAGATCATTCTGTCCGACAGCAATGTCGCGGCCGTTCTGGTCAACATCTTCGGCGGCATCGTTCGCTGCGACATGATTGCCGAAGGCATCATCGGTGCAGTGAAAGAAGTCGGCGTTAAAGTTCCGGTCGTCGTTCGCCTCGAAGGCAACAACGCTGAACTGGGCGCTAAAGTACTGGCAGAAAGCGGTTTGAACATCATTGCGGCAACCAGCCTGACCGACGCTGCTCAACAAGTTGTAAAAGCTGCGGAGGGCAAGTAATGAGCGTCCTGATCAATAAAGACACCAAAGTCATCTGCCAGGGCTTCACCGGCTCGCAGGGTACTTTCCACTCCGAACAGGCCATCGCCTACGGCACCAAGATGGTCGGCGGCGTAACCCCAGGCAAGGGTGGCACCACCCACCTGGGCCTGCCGGTGTTCAACACCGTCAAGGAAGCCGTACAAGCTACCGGCGCTGACGCTTCGGTGATCTACGTTCCGGCTCCGTTCTGCAAAGACTCGATCCTGGAAGCTGCCTTCGGCGGCATCAAGCTGATCGTCTGCATCACCGAGGGTATCCCTACCCTCGACATGCTGGACGCCAAGGTCAAGTGCGACGAGCTGGGCGTTACCCTGATCGGCCCTAACTGCCCAGGTGTCATCACTCCGGGCGAGTGCAAGATCGGCATCATGCCAGGCCACATCCACCTGCCAGGCAAGGTCGGTATCGTGTCGCGTTCCGGCACCCTGACCTACGAAGCTGTCAAGCAGACCACCGACGCCGGTTTCGGCCAGTCGACCTGCGTCGGCATCGGCGGTGACCCGATCCCAGGCTCCAACTTCATCGACATCCTGAAGCTGTTCCAGGAAGACCCGAAGACCGAAGCGATCGTCATGATCGGTGAGATCGGCGGTTCGGCTGAAGAAGAAGCCGCGGCCTACATCAAGGCTCACGTGACCAAGCCAGTGGTTTCCTACATCGCTGGTGTGACCGCTCCTGCGGGCAAGCGTATGGGCCACGCTGGCGCCATCATTTCCGGCGGCAAGGGCACTGCGGACGAGAAATTCGCCGCGCTGCAGGACGCTGGTGTGAAGACCGTGCGTTCCCTGGCTGACATCGGCAAGGCCCTGGCCGAGCTGACTGGCTGGGAAGCCAAGAAGTAAGTAACACGTAGTACCCCCCACGCGCACAAAGGCCACCCTCGGGTGGCCTTTGTCGTTTCTGGGTGGGACGTTTGCTCGGCATCCTGAAGACCCTCTGGGCGTATTACAGTCATTACCAAGGCGATGCCGATTGCGCTGATCGGTTTCATAGGTTTTTTCGCACAGACAACGCGCTAGATGCCTGACAAAATTTCTGCCGTCACAGAGTCATCCAGACGACAAACACATACGCACATCGGACAAGCAGCACCGTTGCAGTGCGTTTAGTGGGTAAAACGGTTACCCTACGCGTTCACTCTGTGCCCGTGCCCCAAAAGGGAACGACACGCTAAACGGGTCTGGCTCATCAAGCCGGGCAACATTTCCCTCATTCATGGGGAAATTCCCTCACGAACCCCGATTTCAGCAGTGTGGTACTACCTTAAATGAAAGTGTTAAAAGGCCAGGATATCCTGGCGCTTGGCTTTATGACGTTTGCGCTTTTTGTTGGCGCCGGCAATATCATCTTCCCGCCCATCGTTGGCTTGCAGTCCGGTCCACACGTGTGGATGGCGGCACTGGGCTTCCTTGTCACCGCGGTAGGCCTGCCGGTCATCACCGTGGTCGCCCTGGCCAAGGTCGGTGGCGGCATGGACGCCCTGAGCAGCCCGATCGGCAAGTTCTTCGGTGGCCTGCTGGCGGCCGTGTGCTACCTCTCGGTCGGCCCGCTGTTCGCCACCCCGCGCACCGCGACCGTCTCGTTCGAGGTGGGCGTGGCCCCGCTGACCGGTGAAAGCCCGCTGGCGTTGTTCATCTACAGCCTGGTGTATTTCCTCGTGGTGCTGGCTGTGTCGATGTATCCGGGCAAGCTGCTCGATACCGTCGGCCGCTTCCTCGCCCCGCTGAAGATCATCGCCCTGGCCGCCCTCGGCATTGCCGCGTTCATGCTGCCGGCAGGCACCATCGGTGAAGCACAGCCGCAATACGTTGCCGCGCCGTTTTCCCAGGGCTTCATCAACGGCTACCTGACCATGGACACCCTCGGTGCGCTGGTCTTCGGCATCGTCATCGTCAATGCCATCCGTTCGCGCGGCGTGGACTCGCCGAAGCTGATCACCCGCTACGCCATCATCGCCGGCCTGATCGCCGGTGTGGGCCTGGCGCTGGTGTACATCAGCCTGTTCCGCCTGGGCGCGGGCAGCCATGAAATCGCCGCCGGCGCCACCAACGGTGCGGCCGTTCTGCATGCCTATGTGCAGCACACCTTCGGCTCCCTGGGCAGCGGCTTCCTCGCCGTGCTGATCGCCCTGGCCTGCCTGGTGACCGCGGTTGGCCTGACCTGCGCCTGCGCCGAGTACTTCAGCCAGATCCTGCCGCTGTCGTACCGCGCCCTGGTGGTTATCCTGGCGGGCTTCTCGCTGCTGATCTCCAACCTCGGCCTGACCAAGCTGATCATGTTCTCGATCCCGGTACTCACCGCGATCTACCCGCCGTGCATCGTGGTGGTGGGCCTGAGCTTCGTCAAAGAGCTGTGGAACTCGCCGGTGCGCATCCTGGCACCGGTGATGCTGGTGTCGCTGCTGTTCGGCATGGTCGATGCGATCAAGGGCAGCAGCCTGGCGCACATGCTGCCGGACGCCATGGCCCACCTGCCGCTGAGCGAGCAGGGCCTGGCCTGGCTGGTGCCTTCGGTGGTCACCCTCGGCGTTGCCGTGGCCTGTGACCGCATGCTCGGCAAGCCGCGCGAAGTGCTGGCCTGATGCGTTGAAGCCTGAGGGCTGGCACCGGCCACAAGCCAACAGGGTGCCAGCCGCAGGTGAAAACCGAAAACCCCGCTGCCTGTGAAGGCGCGGGGTTTTTTATTGCCTGTCCCTACACTATCGCGGGGCAAGCCCGCTCCCACGTTTGCGTCACAGTCCCGGAGCGTGGGAGCGGGCTTGCCCGCGATTTTTTGCCTGCCGCGTGCCTTTTGCCGAATCCAGGCGTCGAAAGCCGGTCTACCTCTTTTCTGTGCGGGTATCTGCATGAGCTTCATCCAAAACAACCTCGGCAATCTGCTGGCCGTGTGCTGGTTCGCCATCTGTTGGGGCGGTTACACCCGCTATGCGCTATGGAAGGGCCGCGACACGGCATGCCTGGCCAGCGTGCTGCACTTGTACCGCGAAGACTGGATGCGCCGCATGCTGCTGCGCGACAACCGCATCGCCGACGCCAGCGTGATTGGCAACCTGGAGCGCAATGCATCGTTCTTTGCTTCCAGTACCCTGATCATTCTCGCCGGCATCCTCACCGTGCTCGGTGCCTCGGACCGGGCGCTGTCGTTGTTGGCCGACCTGCCGCTGGTACAGCAGGCCTCCCAGGGGATGTCGGAGATCAAGCTGTTGTGCCTGGCGATGGTGTTCGTCTACGCCTTCTTCACCTTCAGCTGGTGCATGCGCCAGTACAACTTCGCTGCGGTGCTGGTGGGGTCGGCACCGATGATCGGCGAGCGCCAGGTGAGTGAACTGGAGCGCAATGCCTTCGCGTCGCGAGCGGCGCGGGTGTTATCCCTGGCGGCCAACCAGTTCAACCTCGGACTGCGTTCCTACTACTTCGGCATGGCCATGTTGAGCTGGTTCATCAGCCCGTGGCTGTTCATGGTCATGAGTGTCGGGGTGGTGTTCATTCTTTATCGCCGCGAGTTCCACTCCCACGTGCTTGAAGTGATGGTGTTCACGCCCACTCAAAGTGCAGCGGTAGAGGCGGGCAAGGAAACTTCGGTAATCAACAACTGAAGCGTTTCATCTAGAATCAACAGGCACAAAAAAACCCGACATTGTCGGGTTTTTTTGTTTTGGCCAATTACTGCTTGGCAGGCTCGCTCGGCGCTGGGGCAGCCGGAGTAGCCGGGGCAGCTTCTTCGGCGGCTTTCTGTTGCGCTTCGGCCTGATCTTTGGCGGCTTCGGCGTTTTCCTTGGCGGCTTCGTTCATCTTATCCTGAGCTTCGCCCATCTTTTCCTGGGCTTGCTCGGCGTGTTGCTGTGCGTCCTGGGCTTTGTCTTCGCTCGCTTTATCGCAAGCAGCCAGGCCCATGGCAGCGGCCAGCATCAGAGCAAAAGCAAAAGGTTTACGCATGGGGTGTCTCTCCTGGGTGGAATAACTTTACTTGTTCCTAAGAGTTCACCGCGGGCGGATAAGTTCCACGAATGTTAAAGATATATAACTGCCTGGCCTATATAGACTTTTCACTGATTTTATGCAGCGAGGGTGTATGAACGATACGCCATTGATGGCCATGGCCGAGCGATTTCTCTCGGCCTTGAAACACTGCCAGCTATTGCAGATGCGCGTGCAGCATGCCGATGCCCAAGGCATGACCCTGGTGCTGCCCTGGTCGCCGGCGATTGTCGGCAATCCGCAGAACGGCGCGGTGCATGGCGGTGCGCTGACCACGCTGATGGACACCACCTGCGGCATGGCGACTTTATGTGCGCTGCCGCGTTTCGAGGTGTGCCCAACGCTGGACCTGCGCATCGACTACATGCACCCGGCCGAAGCCGGCAAGGACATCTATGGCCATGCCCAGTGCTACCGAGTCACCCGCGACGTGATCTTTACCCGTGGCAGTGCCTACCAGGACGACCCGTCGCAGCCGATCTGCCAGGTGGTCGGCACCTTCATGCGCCTGGGCCAGGACATCAAGGGCGGCATCCGCTTCGGCAACAGCCTCAAGGAGCCACGCCAATGATCCCCGCAGGCACTCGCCAGCAGTTGAATGAAGCCCATGCCCGTGGCGATTACCGCCCGTTGCTGGCGTTGATTCCCTATGCGGGGCTGATCGGCATCGAGTGCGAGCGCCAGGGCGACGACCTGTTGTTCCGCCTGCCCGCCTGCGAGAACAACATCGGCAACCCGCTACTGCCGGCCATCCACGGTGGCGTCATCGCCGGCTTCATGGAGCTGTCTGCGGCGCTGTACCTGCTGATCTACAGCGAAAGCGCGAGCATCCCGAAAATCATCGATTTTTCCATCGACTACCTGCGTGCCGGGCACTACCGCGACACTTTCGCCCAGTGCCAGCTGTGGCGCCAGGGCCGGCGTGTGACCAACGTCGCCATCACCGCCTGGCAGGCCGACCGTGACACGCCAATCGCCACCGCCCGTGCGCACTTCAAGATCGAACCCGAGAAACCGCTCGAATAGCCCCTTGAAATGGTCGGGCAAGCCCCCATCTGCTGAACATCCGCCAAGAAATGCAGGCCCACGGGGTCGCCAGGCGTCACCTACCAACAGATTGGAGTTTGAAGACGATGAGTGTGGAGACTCAAAAAGAAACCCTGGGCTTCCAGACCGAGGTCAAGCAACTGCTGCACCTCATGATTCATTCCCTGTATTCGAACAAGGAAATCTTCCTCCGCGAGCTGATTTCCAACGCCTCCGACGCTGCCGACAAGCTGCGCTTCGAAGCCCTGGCCAAGCCTGAACTGCTCGAGGGCGACGCTGACCTTAAGATCCGCGTGAGCTTCGACAAGGCCGCCAACACCGTGACCCTCGAGGACAACGGTATCGGCATGAGCCGCGAAGACGTCATCGCGCACCTGGGTACCATCGCCAAGTCTGGCACTGCCGACTTCATGAAGAACCTCACCGGTGACCAGAAGAAAGACTCGCACCTGATCGGTCAGTTCGGCGTGGGCTTCTACTCGGCATTCATCGTCGCCGACAAAGTCGACGTATTCAGCCGCCGTGCCGGCCTGCCGGCCGCCGAAGGCGTGCACTGGTCGTCCAAGGGCGAGGGCGAGTTCGAAGTCGCCACTGTCGACAAGCCGCAGCGCGGCACCCGCATCGTCCTGCACCTGAAAAGTGGTGAAGACGAGTTCGCCGATGGCTGGCGCCTGCGCAACATCGTCAAGAAGTACTCCGACCATATCGCCCTGCCGATCGAGCTGCCCAAGGAGCAGGCCGAAGCCGCCGAGGGTGAAGAGCAACCGGCGCAGGAATGGGAAACCGTCAACCGCGCCAGCGCCCTGTGGACCCGTTCGCGCACCGAGGTGAAAGACGAGGAATACCAGGAGTTCTACAAGCACATCGGCCATGACTTCGAGAACCCGCTGGCCTGGAGCCACAACAAGGTCGAAGGCAAGCTCGAGTACAGCTCGCTGCTGTACGTGCCGGGCCGCGCACCGTTCGACCTGTACCAGCGCGAAGCGCCACGCGGCCTGAAGCTCTATGTACAGCGCGTGTTCATCATGGACCAGGCCGAGTCGTTCCTGCCGCTGTACCTGCGTTTCATCAAAGGCGTGGTCGATTCCAACGACCTGTCGCTGAACGTCTCCCGCGAGATCCTGCAGAAGGATCCGATCATCGATTCGATGAAGACCGCGCTGACCAAGCGCGTGCTGGACATGCTGGAGAAGCTGGCCAAGAACGAACCCGAGCAGTACAAGGGCTTCTGGAAGAACTT
This sequence comes from Pseudomonas sp. TWI923, assembly GCF_039673365.1. Taxonomy (NCBI): domain Bacteria; kingdom Pseudomonadati; phylum Pseudomonadota; class Gammaproteobacteria; order Pseudomonadales; family Pseudomonadaceae; genus Pseudomonas; species Pseudomonas sp. TWI923. The sequence continues at coordinate 238,350 of NZ_JBDJLM010000001.1, forward strand.
TGGCCAGGTGCTGAAGGAAGGCCCGGCCGAAGACTTCGCCAACAAAGAGAAGATCGCCGGCCTGCTGCGCTTTGCCTCGACCCACGATGACAGTGGCGAGCAGAGCGTCGCCCTGGCTGACTACCTGGCTCGCGCCAAGGAAGGCCAGGACAAGATCTACTTCCTCACCGGCGAATCCTACGCCCAGGTCAAGAACAGCCCGCACCTGGAAGTCTTCCGTAAGAAAGGCATCGAAGTGCTGCTGCTCACCGACCGTATCGACGAGTGGCTGATGAGCTACCTCAGCGAGTTCGAAGGCAAGGCTTTCGTCGATGTCGCCCGTGGCGACCTGGACCTGGGCAAGCTGGACTCCGAAGAGGACAAGAAAGCCCAGGAAGAAGTGGCCAAGGACAAAGAAGGCCTGGTCGAGCGCCTCAAGGGCGCGCTGGGTGACAGCGTTGCCGAAGTGCGTGTTTCGCACCGCCTGACCGACTCGCCGGCGATCCTCGCCATCGGCGAGCAGGACCTGGGCCTGCAGATGCGCCAGATCCTCGAGGCCAGCGGGCAGAAGGTGCCGGATTCCAAGCCGATCTTCGAGTTCAACCCAAGCCACCCGCTGATCGAGAAGCTCGATGGCGAGCAGAGCGAAGACCGCTTCGCCGAGCTGTCGCACATCCTGTTCGACCAGGCGGCACTGGCGGCCGGTGACAGCCTGAAGGACCCGGCGGCTTATGTCCGACGCCTCAACAAGCTGCTGGTCGAGCTGTCTGCTTGAGTTGATGCACAGAAAAGCCCGCTTCGGCGGGCTTTTTTATTCATGCGTAAATACCCAACCGTGGGAGCGGCGGTGCGCCGATGCGACTTGCCCCGCGAAAAGAGTGAAAGGGTCTAGAATTCGCACAACCGTGAATGCCAAGGAGTGTTGAATGAGCAAGGTCATCGTCGAGTCGCTGGTTTATCACCTGTCGGGCAAGACCTATGAAAGCCGCCTGGTCTATGCCCCCGGCGCACTGCCGCAGCCGGGCCTGGTGATGGCGCCGAACTGGATGGGGATTGGCGAAGGTGCCGAGCGCATCGCCAAGGAAGTGGCGGAGCAGGGCTATGTGGTGTTGATTGCCGACCTTTATGGGCAATCGGTGCGGCCGTCCAATGCCGATGAAGCCGGGGCGGCGATGATGCCGCTGAAGAACGATCGCGCCGAGCTGCGCAAGCGCATGCAGGAAGCCCTGGCGCAGTTGCTGGGCCAGTCCAAGGCCCTGCTGGAGCCGGGCAAGGTGGCTACCTTCGGCTTCTGCTTCGGTGGTTGCTGCGCCTTGGAACTGGCGCGCACCGGTGCCGATCTGAAGGCGGCCGTGTCGTTCCACGGCACGCTGGATACGCCGAACCCGGCGGACGCCAAGCGCATCAAAGGCGCTGTGCTGGTGCTGCACGGTGCATCCGACCCACTGGTGCCGAAAGAACAGTTGCCGGCCTTCGAAGACGAGATGAATGCCGCCAAGGTCGACTGGCAGTTGCTCAGCTACGGCGGTGCGGTGCACTCGTTCACCGACCCGAATGCCAATGTGCCGGGCAAGATGCAGTACGACCGACGCACGTCGGAGCGGGCATTCCGCTCGATGCATAACCTGCTCAGCGAAGTGTTCCGCGGTTGAATGTAAAAGGGGCTGCTGCGCAGCCCTTCGCGGGTAAACCCGCTCCCACAGGGATCTCGTGACCTTCTGTGGGAGCGGGTTTACCCGCGAAGGGCCGCAAAGCGGCCCCGCATCAACGCGGCAATTCGATCCGTCCGTTTTCCCCAGGCACCACCGGCCAATCTCCCGCCGCCCAGCGCGCTCGCGCTTGCTCGATCAACTCCGGGTCACTGGCCACGAAATTCCAGTTCATCCGCCGCGGCCCATCCAGTGGTTCGCCGCCAATCAGCACCAACTGGCATTCTTCCTCGGCATACAGCGTCACCTCTTCCCCTTCCTGCAGCACGATCATGCTGCAGACCTCGACCTGCTCGCCGTTCATGAACAGCTCACCGTCCAGCAGATACAGTGCCCGCTGGGCATGTTCGTCGGGCACCACCAGCGTCGTTGCCGATTGCATGTGCACGTGGGCATACAGGGTAGGGGAGAGCACCGGCACTGGCGACTCCAGGCAAAAACCATTGCCGGCGATCATGCGGATCTGCACCCCAAGGCTGTCACTGACTGGCAGGCTCGCCGCCGGATGATGGCTGTAGCTCGGCATGCCCTGTTCGTGCTGGCGGGGCGACGCCAGCCACACCTGCAGCCCGTGCAGCCGTGAACCCTTGGCCAGCAGATCGGCAGGTGTGCGCTCGACATGGGCCACGCCGCCTCGCGCTGTCATCCAGCTCACATCCCCTGGCCGCACACGTTGGTCCGAGCCAAGGCTGTCCTTGTGCTGAATCTCGCCCTCGAACAGGTAGGTAAGGGTCGACAGGCCGATATGCGGATGCTGGCGGATATCCATGCCGCTGCCCGGGGCGTAGTCGGTCTCGAGCATATGGTCGAAGAACACGAATGGCCCGACGCTGCGGCATTGGGCCGAGGGCAGCGGGCGCAGGATCGGCTGGCCCTCGACCGATTCAGCGCGGGGGCGGATGACCAAGGGGCTGCTCATGGGGATACTCCGGAGTGGGCAGGGGAACTGCCCCAAGCATAGCGGTTCGCGGGCTGGCGCTGAACCGCCGAAGCGGCCGGTCGGTCTACCCTTTCCATACCTCGCAAAGGAGGCGACGATGATCGCGCGCATCCTCGCCGGCCTGCTGCTCTACGGATGCCTGTATCCGTCGGCCCAGGCCCGCGACTATCGTTACAGCGATGCCCACCTGCACTACGTGGACTTCTTCCAGGAAACCGAGGGCATGCCGGCGCTGCTCAAGGCCATGGACGCGGCCGGGGTCGAGCAGTCGATGATTTCTGGTATCCCGGTGGCCAAGAAATGGCATGAGGATGAGCCCAAGCGCCCGCGTTACTACGCGGGCGATGATGCCGACGCCTATTGGTACAGCGCCACCGACCTGTACGTGGCCGCGGCGCTGGCAAAGCTGCTGCCTGCGCAACGGCGGCGTTTCCACCCGTTCCTCACCGGTTTCAACCCGGTGGACAAGAACGCCGTCAGCCACATCGAACGCATGCTCGAGTTGTATCCGGGGCTGTGGCAGGGCATCGGCGAAGTGTTTACCCGCCACGATGACCTCACTGCGTTGACCAGCGGCGATACGCCACGGGCCAACAACGAGGCCATGACCCGCATCTACCACCTGGCCGCCGAGCGCGACCTGCCGGTACTGCTGCATTCCAACATCACGTCCAAGCGCGAGCGCAACCCACTGTACCTGGCCGAAATCGAGGAGCCTCTGCGTAACCACCCGCATACCCGGTTCATCTGGGCCCATGCGGGCAGCAGCCTGGAAATTCACCGGCACCAGACGCAGATGGATTTTCTTTTGCCGGTACTGACCCGGCTGCTCGAGGATTATCCCAATCTGTACGTCGACCTGTCCTGGAGCGTGCTCGAACCTTACTTGCTGGATGCCGAAGGCGTGCCTCGCCAAGCCTGGCTGCAGCTGGTAGAGCGCTTCCCTGAGCGGTTCATGCTTGGCTCTGACCTGGTGGGGCGCTTCGACAGCCTTGGCGAGCAGCTTCATGGTTTCAAGCCGTTTCTCGATGCCCTGCCGGAGGCGGTCGCGAACAAGGTGGCACGCGACAATTTCCTTGCCGTGCTACCCAAGGCGGCAAAGCAGGACAAGTAGCGTTTTGATATCGCGTTTTTGTCTTACGCAAATTTCGAGCCGCCCGATACCTTCTTTAAGCGACGGAACAATACCTTTGGGAGGGATCCTGAAATGAGCCTCAGACGCTTGAATATCGCCCCGCGCGCCGGGATCGGCTTTGGCATCATGGCCTTGCTGGTGGTGGCGCTGGGCGGTTTCGCCCTGCAACAGATGACCAACATGCGTCAGCAGGCCGAGCAGGTGGACGACAACTGGCTGCCCAGCATCATCTCGGTGGGCAGCATGACCCAGGACATGCTGCGCATTCGCGCGCTCACCCTGCGCCTGCTGGTCAACACCGACAGTACGGCGCAGCAGCAGAACCGTGCCCGCATCGAGGAGATCAAGGCCGGCCTGAGCAAGGCCCAGCAGCGCTATGAGGCGCTGATCGTGCTGCCGGAGGAGCGCACCCTGTTCGACCGCTACCTGGGCCTCGAACGCCAGTACATGACCTTGCAGGGCCAGGTGGTGCAGTTGGCCAGCGATGGCCGCATCGAAGCGGCTGCGGCGCTGGTCAATGGCGAGATCAACCAGATCGCCGATCAGATGACGGCCAGCCTCAACGAATTGATCGCGCTGAACACTCACCATGCCGGGCTGGCCACCAGCACGGCCGAGTCGGTCTACAGTGCCGCGCGGATCTGGGTCATGGGGCTGCTGTTGGTGGCCCTGACGTTGACCGTGGTGCTGGCCATGGCCCTGACCCGCAGCATCGTGCGCCCGCTCGGGCAGTCGCTGAAAGTGGCCGAAACGGTTGCCACCGGCGACCTGACGCCGCAGATTGCCGTGCAGGGCGACGACGAGCCGGCGCGCTTGCTGGCGGCGCTCAAAAGCATGCAGCAGAGCCTGCGCGAGACCATCGGGCGGATTTCCGACTCGGCCAGTCAGTTAGCGTCGGCCTCCGAAGAGCTCAGCGCGGTGACCGAGGATGCCACCCGCGGCCTGCAGCAGCAGAGCCTGGAGATCGAACAGGCGGCCACGGCGGTCAACCAGATGACCGCGGCGGTGGAGGAGGTGGCGAGCAATGCCGTGGCCACCTCGGAGGCTTCTGCCGAGTCCGACCGCATCGCCCGCCAGGGCCGCGAACAGGTGCAGGCCACGGTCACCGCCATTGAGGCGCTGGCCAGCGGCGTTGCCGGCAATGCCGAAGAGGTCGGCCAATTGGCCCAGCAGGTGCACGATATCAGCAAGGTGCTGGAGGTGATCGGGTCGATCGCCGAGCAGACCAACCTGCTGGCGCTCAACGCTGCCATCGAGGCTGCACGGGCCGGCGAGGCCGGGCGCGGGTTTGCCGTGGTGGCCGACGAAGTGCGGGCGCTGGCCCATCGCACCCAGGCTTCGACCCGCGAGATCGAGCAGATGATCGTGGCTATCCAGGGCGGTGCCGAACGTGCCGTACAGGGCATGCAGCAAAGTGATGCGCGGGCCCGCTCGACCCTCGATGGCGCCCATGCCGCTGGTGCGGCGCTGGAAGCGATTGCCGGGGCCATCGGCCAGATCAACGAGCGCAACCTGGTGATCGCCAGTGCGTCGGAGCAGCAGGCCCAGGTAGCGCGGGAGGTGGACCGTAACCTGACCACCATTCGCGACCTGGCGCATCAGTCTTCAGCCGGCGCCGAGCAAACCTCGGCGGCGAGCCAGTCGCTATCGCGGCTGGCGGTGGACTTGAACACCCTGGTGCAGCGGTTTTCCGTTTAAAGGCTGGACCCTTGTAGGAGCGGCCTTGAACTGGTCAAGTAATTTTGGACACCGATTAAGGTTCATACCGCTGCCTTGAGCTTTTCCTCCATGGCTACTGGCGTTTCATAGCCGTTGTAGCTGTGGAGGCGCTTGAG